>CAZILY010000001.1:0-3401 GCA_964540175.1 uncultured Pelolinea sp.
TTCGCGAAGGCGGCCTCACTGTTGGCGCTGGTAGAATTACTGATATTATTGAATAGGAATAAAAAAATATGGCAAAACAAAAGATACGTATAAGATTAAAAGCATACGATCACCGAGTTTTGGATCAATCTGCAAAACGGATTGTAGAAACCGCTGAACGAAGTGGAGCAAAAGTTGTAGGGCCGGTACCTTTACCAACAAAACTGGAAAAATTTACTGTTCGACGGTCAACTTTCATTGATAAAGACTCACATGAACATTTTGAGATAAGAACGCATAATCGATTAATTGATGTGATGAATCCAGATTCTAAAACTATTGATATGCTGATGCGTTTGAATTTGCCAGCTGGCGTGGATATTGAAATAAAAATTTAGGAAAATTATTATCAATTGTTGGTACAAACCAGAATAATGTGGTAAAATTTTAAGGTTTGATTAATAACTGAAAGGCTTTATAAGAGTTTACTGAAACAGCGGACGGTCAATAAAAAAGTCTTGCTGGCAGAAAACTGACTATGAAGTCGGAGATGATGCGGCTGAGCCCATGCTGACAGTCTCCATAAATTGCATTCATTAGGAGAAAAAAGAGATGTTTAAAGGGCTTATAGGAAAGAAACTTGGCATGACCCAGGTATTCAATGAGGATGGATTAGCTCTTCCAGTGACTCTCATCGAAGCTGGGCCATGTTATGTTACACAGGTACGTGATACCGAGAAGGACGGGTATTCTGCTGTTCAATTGGGGTTCAGTGAAGTAAAAGCAAAAAAGCTTACCCAAGGACAGATAGGACATCTCGAAAAGAACAAAATCCCCCTGTTGCGGTATTTAAGGGAATTCCGCACAAGCGCTCCAGAAGTAAAAGCTGGGGACAAGGTAGACGTGAGTCAATTTGAAGTGGGGGCACGGGTTGATGTTGTGGGAACTAGCAAGGGTAAGGGTTTCGCAGGTGTTGTGAAAAGATATCACTTTAAAGGTGGACCAGTAACACACGGTCAATCAGACAGACTGCGTGCTACTGGCTCAATTGGTGCTGGCACAACCCCAGGGCGTGTTTTTAAAGGCAAGAAAATGCCTGGAAGAATGGGGAATGAACGTGTAACTTCACAAAATGTAAAAGTTGTTTTAGTAGATGTTGAAAAAAACTTGATTGCTGTTAATGGTTCGGTGCCTGGTCCTACTGGTGGCCTAGTGGTTATCAAAGATGCGAGGAAGCAATAGGGAAAATTGAAGCAGCGGGTTATTTACCGCGCTTTTGGAGCTAAAGATGACAAAAGTAGATGTAGTAAATATTACAGGGAAGAAATTAAAACAGATAGAGCTGCCCGCTTCGATCTTTGAAGCACCGGTGAACATGGCTCTTATGCATCAGGCTTTTGTACGTCAGAGTGCCAATGCAAGATTGGGTACACACGAAACGAAAGCACGTGGTGACGTATCTGGTGGTGGAAGGAAACCCTGGCGCCAGAAAGGAACTGGGCGAGCACGACAAGGTTCTATCAGGTCTGCTCAGTGGGTTGGCGGTGGAAAAATACATACTCCTCATCCCCGTTCATATAGAAAGAAAATGCTTCGCAAGATGCGCAGAGCAGCTGTTCGATCAGCTCTTACTGTGAGAGCGTCTGAAGATGCCGTTATTTTGGTCGATGGTTTTAATATGAAAGAACCAAAAACCAGGGATCTACTGAACACAGTTAATTTATTAACTGGCGGAAAATCAGCTTTAGTTGTGGTTGCGGAAAAGGAATCAAAAGCAAACGTGTTTCTTTCATCTGAAAACTTGGCAAATATAAAAATTTTGCTTGCTAAGTATTTGAATATTAGAGATTTGCTTTCTTATGACCACTTGATCTTTGATTTACCGGCGATCAAGGTAATGGAAGAGTATCTTGGAACCAGCAAGAGGGCGAAATGAAAACACCATATGACATTCTAATCAGACCACTGATTACAGAAAAATCAGCATATCAATCATCTAAACTTCATCAATATGCATTTGAAGTGCCTATTTCTGCTACTCGCTCAGATGTGAGGGATGCGGTGGAAAAAGCGTTTGATGTGAAGGTACTTAGGGTTAATACTATCAATGTCCCGGCAAAAATGGGGCGAAAGGGACGCAGCCGTCGGTTAGCGATTAAGAAATCGGCATACAAAAAGGCGATTGTAAAGATCAGCCCTGAAGACCGTATTCCGATTTTTGAGGGAGTAGAGTAATGGGTATAAAAATTTACAAACCTGTTACCCCGGGTTTGCGGGGAATGACCGGGTCAACATTTGAGGAAATTACTAAAACTAAACCAGAAAAGAACCTAACGATTTTTAAACATAAAAAAGCTGGCCGTAATGTCTATGGCAGGATTACAGTACGCCATCGCGGTGGAGGGCACAAACAGAAGACTCGCATCATAGATTTTAAACGACAGAAATTGAATATTCCTGCAAAAGTCACTGCAATTGAATATGATCCAAAAAGGTCTGCTAGGTTAGCCTTATTAACTTATGCCGATGGTGTAAAGACTTATATTATTGCGCCTCTAGGTATTAAAGTTGGCGACAAGTTAGTTTCAGGGCCTGAGGCTGATATTCGCCCGGGAAACTGCTTGCCGATTGAAAATATTCCAACCGGTACAATGATCCATAATATTGAAATGCAGCCCGGCAAAGGTGGACAGTTGGTGCGTTCAGCCGGCACTTCCGCTCAATTATTGGCAAAAGAAAATGTTTTTGCGCAAATACGCCTGCCATCCGGTGAAATTCGCTTGATAAGCAAAGAATGCTTTGCAGTTATTGGCCAGGTCGGAAATGTTGAACATGGCCAGATCAAACTCGGCAAGGCTGGCAGGAAGCGCCATAAAGGGTTCCGGCCAGCAGTTCGCGGCAGCGCAATGAATCCGAACGACCATCCGCATGGCGGCGGTGAGGGCCGCTCACCAATTGGTATGCCAGGTCCAAAGTCTCCCTGGGGTAAACCTACCCTTGGTTATAAAACCCGGAGAAATAAAAGTACCAATAAATATATATTACGCAGCAGGCATGCTGCAAAACGCAAATAGGAATCTAGGAGCTGAAATATGTCACGTTCTTTAAAGAAGGGACCTTTCGTTGACCCTAAACTATTGAAGAGAATCGAACAAATGAATGAGAGGAAGGAAAAGAAGGTCTTACGGACCTGGAGTAGAGCAAGCACGATCTTCCCTCAGATGGTAGGTCATACGATTGCTGTTCATGATGGGCGGCGGCATGTTCCGGTTTATATTACTGAGAACATGGTCGGGCATAAGCTTGGGGAATTTGCCCCAACCCGACGTTTCCGCGGCCATTTAGCAGAAAAATCATCAATTTTGCTTTCACATCAATAGCCATGTTTACCTCTTTATTCCCGCTTAGATGATTATTTTTCT
>CAZILY010000001.1:3411-21343 GCA_964540175.1 uncultured Pelolinea sp.
CGTTTCCGCGGCCATTTAGCAGAAAAATCATCATCTATTATGCGGGAATAAAGAGGTAAACATGGCTATTGATGTGAAAGCAAAATTGCAATCTTATCCTGTTTCTGCCCAAAAAACGAGACTGGTTGTTGATCTTGTTCGTGGAAAAATGGCGGAAGAGGCGATTACTATTCTTAAATTTGTTAATAAGAAAAGTGCTGAACCTGTTCGCAAGTTAATTGCTTCAGCAATATCGAATGGCGAGAATAACTTTGGCATACAGGCAGAGAAATTATTCATACACAAGATTGTTGTTGACGAAGCACCAACACGTAAGTGGCGTCGATTTGGTGCGCGCGGCAGGATTAAACCGATTTTACGACGTTCGTCACATATAAATGTGATCTTGCGTGAAAAAGAATAATTAATGAAATCATATAGAAAATATCAGAAAAATTTCAGGAGTAAATATGGGTCGTAAAGTTCATCCGGTCGGAATGCGTTTAGGGATAATACGCACTTGGGAAGGAAAATGGTACGCTGAGGGTCAAAATTACATTGACCAATTTCATCAAGACCTTAAGATTCAGGAAATGATCAGAGAGGTTGGAGACCGTGCTGGAGTTTCCCATATTGAAATTGAACGATTTCCAAGCAAGGTGAAGATATTAGTTCAAACCGCGAAGCCTGGCATCTTGATCGGTCGAAAGGGAGAAACCGTAAAAGCTCTTCGAAAAAATCTTGAGGGTTTAACTGGAAAAAAAATTGATCTTGAGATAATTGAGATAAAAAACCCGGATTGTGACGCATTGTTAGTAGCCGAAAATGTTGCTTCGCAAATTGAACGCCGAATCAGCTATCGTCGTGCTATGAAACGGGCAATCCAAAACAGTATTCGCCAAGGTGCTGAGGGAATGAAGATCCAAGTAGCTGGTCGATTGAATGGCGCTGAAATGTGCAGAACTATATGGTTACGGGAAGGACGAGTTCCTCTTCAGACATTACGCGCCGATATTGATTTCGCTCTTGCAGAAGCTAATACAACCTATGGAAAAATTGGCGTGAAGGTATGGGTTTATAAAGGTGAAGTACTGCCAGAATCTAAAAATAAAATGGAAAAAACAGAAGGTGTATACGTCAGTAAATAAATAATAAATTTATTACTGAACAAGAATATACCTTAGAAGAGGTTCTACTATGTTAATGCCAAAAAGAGTAAAGTTCCGCAAG
Source organism: uncultured Pelolinea sp. (assembly GCA_964540175.1). GTDB lineage: Bacteria > Chloroflexota > Anaerolineae > Anaerolineales > Anaerolineaceae > Pelolinea. The sequence continues at coordinate 4,621 of CAZILY010000001.1, forward strand.
CAAATGCGTGGACGTATGCGTGGAAAAGCGATGCGTGGAGTCAAGATTATGAATGGTGAATTTGCCATTCAAGCATTAGCTCCAGGATGGGTGTCTGCGCGTCAGATCGAAGCTGCTCGCCGTGCAATTGTTAGAGCGATGAAGCGGCGCGGAAAGGTTTGGATTCGAATATTCCCTGATAAACCGATAACCAAGAGAGCTGCAGAATCCAGGATGGGAAAGGGCAAAGGGGCGGTGGAATATTGGGCGGCAGTTGTTAAACCGGGCAGAATTATGTTCGAAGTTAGTGGACCTGATGATGAAATTTCAACGTATGCGCTTAAACAAGCACAATATAAGTTATCAATTAAGACGAGAATTGTCTCAAAGAAAGATTTCATTGGAGGGCAGGCATGAAAAGCGGAGAAATTCGATTATTGAGTGCTGACGAGATTCAATTGAAATTGCTTGAAACCCGTAAGGAGTTTATGCAGCTCAGGTTTAATGCGGTTAGCGGACAATTAACTGATACTAGCAAGATTACTAACGCAAAACGATTGATTGCTCGACTGGAAACGATTTTACGTGAAAAGCAATTGGGCATCCATACGGAAGGTGAAGCATGAATACTCGCAGAAGATTAACTGGTGTTGTTGCAAGTAATAAGATGACAAAGACAGTTGTTGTTGAAGTCTCAAGAACATATCGACATCCATTATATGGAAAGGTTGTTCATAAAGCCAAGCGATTTCAAGTGCATGATGAAATAAAATGCAAAGTTGGTGATCAAGTCCGGATAGTGGAAAGCAAGCCGATTTCAAAAAACAAGAGATGGGTAGTTGAAAAAATATTAAAAACGCAGGAAGTCGCACAGGAAGTACCTGCGCCTGAAGAGGTATAGAGTCATGATCCAACATGAATCACGATTAAAGGTCGCAGACAACACTGGTGCAAAAGAGATTTTGGTTATCCATGTTCTAGGCGGATCAGGGAAAAAATATGGTCACGTAGGTGACGTGGTTGTAGGGACCGTAAAAGTGGCTACTCCACAGAGTTCTGTGAAAAAGAGTGAGATCGTCAAAGCGGTAATTGTCCGCACAGCGCACCCCTGGCGGCGAAAAGATGGATCTACGATTCGTTTTGATGATAATGCCGCAGTTATCTTGGACGCGGACGAGGAGAATCCAAAAGGGACACGGATTTTTGGGCCAGTTGCACGGGAATTACGTGAAAAAGGATATATGAAAATTGTATCCCTTGCCCCAGAAGTATTGTAATAATTGTAGGAGCTAGCAGGATGAAGATGCGAATAAAAAGAGGTGATCAGATTGAAGTTATCACCGGAAAAGCTGAAAATAAAGGAAAGCGCGGAGAAGTCCTTCGTGTTATTCCAAAAGGAAGACGCGTTGTTGTGCAAGGGATTAATCTTCGTACAAAGCATCAAGGGCAGGTTCAATCTAAAGGCAAAACGGTTAATCCTGGTATTGTTAAAATGGAAGCGCCGCTTGATATTTCAAATGTCATGGTTGTATGCAAGAATTGCAATGAGCCTACGCGTGTCGGTATTTCACGTGATGGTGGCAAGGCAATTCGCGTCTGCAAGAAATGTGGCGGATTCATTGACTAACAAAAAACCGCTATTGGGAGTTATTAAATGAATGCATTAAAAGAAAGATACCGCAAGGAAATTGTTCCAGTGCTGATGAAAGAATTAGGACTGGATAATGTTATGCAGGTACCAAAGGTTGAAAAGGTAGTCTTGAATATTGGAGTGGGTGAAGCGATCGAAGATAAGAAAACGCTTGCCGCAGCAGTAAAAGACATAGAAATTATAACTGGTCAGAAACCTGTGATTACCAAGGCAAAAAAGAGTATTGCCAATTTCAAGCTGCGAGAAGGATTCACTGTCGGAGTTAAGGTTACTTTGCGAGGTGAGAAAATGTGGTCATTGCTTGATCGGCTTGTCAACGTTGCTTTACCGCGTGTTCGAGACTTTCGTGGTGTATCCCCGAAATCATTTGATGGTCGAGGTAATTACACTCTTGGATTACGGGAGCAATTGATATTTCCGGAAGTTGATTTTGATTCAATTGATAAGATCCGAGGTATGGAAATTACCTTTGTTACAACTGCACCAAATGATGAGCAGGGAACTGCATTATTAAAACATTTAGGAATGCCTTTCAGGAAGGTCTAATTATGGCGAAAAAATGTATGCAATTTAGAGAAACAAGACGAAAATATCCGAATCAGGTTCGGAATCGTTGTAAGATATGCGGTCGTCCCCGTGGTTATATTAGGCGCTTTGGTGTCTGCAGGATTTGCTTTAGGGAGCTTGCTCTTCAAGGGAAAATTCCTGGTGTGACGAAATCATCTTGGTAAATATCGAATCCGGAGGAATGTAAATGAGTATAAATGATCCAATTGCTGATATGCTGACTCGCATCCGGAATGGTCTTATGAGTAACCATACCGTTGTGGCAATGCCCAGCTCAAATTTGAAAGCTGAAATAGCACGTATATTAAGAGAAGAAGGTTACATTGAGGATTATGAAGTAGCTGACGATAGTAAACCAGCACATAAAACCCTTCGTGTGCATTTGAAATATGTTGGTGAGCGACGAACCAAACGCCCGGTTATTACTGAGGTTCAGCGGATAAGTAAACCTGGTCGACGAGTATATACACAGAAAAGAGATATTCCCTGGGTTCTCTCAGGTATGGGTATTTCGATATTGTCAACGCCGAAAGGTGTGATGACGGGCCAATCTGCAAGAAAAAATGGCGTCGGTGGAGAAATTTTGTGCAAGGTTTGGTAGAACGGTGGATTTTGGAGGTGTGTTGTGTCTAGAATAGGAAAATTGCCCATCGATATTCCAAGTGGAATAAGTGTGGAGTTGGATGGATCTCATGTGATTGTAAAGGGTACGAATGGGACATTAGAACGATCCTTTTCACCTTTGATAAATATTGCGAAAGAGGGCGAGCGGATAATTGTGACTCGTGATTCTGATGAAAAACATGTTCGAGCACTTCATGGAACAACTAGAGCAGTTATCCAAAACATGGTCACTGGGATTCATGCTGGTTTTACAAAGGTGCTTGAGATTCAGGGTGTTGGTTATAAAGTGGAGCAAGAAGGCAAGAATCTTGTGATCAATGTGGGGTTCTCTCATCCTGTCAATGTTGAAGCTCCTGACGGAATTGAATTTACTGTAACTGAAAAAAACAAAATCATAACAATCAAGGGCGCAAACAAGGAAGTTGTCGGACAAATAGCTGCTGATATTCGAAAAATCCGACCTCCAGAACCTTATAAGGGGAAGGGAATCAGATATAAGGGTGAAAGAGTCCGTAGGAAAGCGGGTAAAACAGCTGCTACTACGATGTAAGGGAGTATAGGAAATATATGAGTAAAAAAACAAGAAATGAAGCAAGATTACATAGGCATAAGCGGGTACGGAAAAATATCCGGGGTACTGCAGAAAGGCCGCGGTTAAATGTTTTTCGCAGTTTAGCCCAGATATCTGCCCAAATTATTGATGATGATAAAGAAATAACATTAGTTTCCTCATCTAGTATTGACCATGAACTCAGGAAAAAAGTCGCGAAGATGAATAAAACTGATCAAGCTTCTGCAGTAGGAAAGCATATTGCGCAACGTGCTAAGGAGAAAAAGATCAAGGAAGTGGTTTTTGATCGCGGTGGATACCGGTATATGGGGCGTGTAAAAGCTTTAGCTGAAGCAGCAAGAGAAGAAGGTTTGATCTTCTAAAAGGAAGATTCTAACAAAAGGGAAATAATGAAAAAAAGGGCATATAAACCAGTTGAAAAAGAATTCGATGAGCGGGTAGTCGATATTACGCGTGTGGCTAAGGTTGTCAAAGGTGGCCGAAAATTTCATTTTCGCGTTACTATCGTAGCTGGAAATAATAATGGCCGAGTGGGTGTTGGTACCGGAAAAGCAGGTGCCGTTCCTGATGCTATGGGAAAAGCAACAAAACAAGCACTCAGCGATATGCGAAAAATCTCGCTTGCAGGCACAACTATTCCGCATGAAGTTATTGGCAAGATGGGCGGAGCGGTAGTGTTGTTGAAACCAGCATCACGAGGCACAGGTGTTATCGCGGGTGGCGGTGTGCGGGCGGTTGTCGAAGCTGCGGGTGTTCGTGATATTTTAACTAAGTCAATGGGCAGTGCTAACGTATTGAATGTGGTTAAAGCTACCATGAATGCGTTGGATCAATTACGAACTTCTGAGGAAATAGCCGCTATGCGGGGAAAACCTGCTAAGGATTTGGCGCCTTTCTGGGAACGGAGAAAAAATGGCTAAAAACGAGAAAATGCTAAAAATTACATTGGTCCGAAGTCCAATTGGGAATTCGGAACGGCACAAGGCAACTATTCGTGCATTGGGCCTTCGAAAAATTGGGCACACAGTGGAACAAAAGGATACATTGGCCGTACGCGGCATGTTATCAAAAGTGAATCATTTAGTTGAATTTGAAAAAAAGGATAAAGAATGAAATTACATGATTTAAAACCGAGTGAAGGGTCAACAAAGAGAAGGAAGCGTGTTGCTCGTGGAATCGGCGCGGGACAAGGAAAAACGGCTGGTCGTGGATATAAAGGGCAAAAATCACGGAGCGGGTCTGGCGGTGCATTATATCGGCAGGGCGGCAATTTGCCTTTCTATCGCCGTTTGCCATTTCTGCGTGGGGTAGGCTTCACACCAATTAACCGCGTTATTTACAATGAAATAAACGTGGAAACTTTATCTGCTTTTAGGGCAGGCACAGTAGTGACGCCCGAACTTCTTGCGGAAAAAAACATGCTGCATAAAACCAAGAACCCAGTTGTAATCCTTGGTAGAGGTGAAATCAAGAAAGCTTTGACAGTTAAAGCTCACCGATTCACAAAAGGCGCGAAAGAGAAAATTGAGGCTGCTGGTGGTAAAGCAGAACTTATTCAAGCAGGAAATGAAGGAAAATAAGGAGATTCGACCATGAAGAGATCTGCATGGCGGTATTTGTGGACTTCTGTTGATATCAGAAAGAAACTGCTAATCACATTGGCATTATTAATTCTGTATCGGTTTGCTGCAAATATACCAGTGCCAGGGATCAACCGTGATGTAATCGCTAGTATATTCCAACAGCAAGGAGCAGCCAGCAGTTTATTGGGTGTGTTTGATCTATTATCTGGTGGAACACTATCGAATTTCTCAATCCTGGCGATGGGCGTTTATCCGTATATTACTGCGCAAATCATCATTCAGTTACTTATTCCAATCATTCCATCGCTTGAAAGGCGAATGCAGGAAAATCCCAAGGAAGGCCGTAAATTGATGGAGAAGTGGACGGTGTTGTTAACCATTCCAATGGGCGCTCTCTCTGCTTTAGGGCAGATTCAATTATTTAATCAACTCACAACAGGTGGATCGATCTTGAATTACCAGTTTGGTTTTACTGGTGTGGGTTTATTACCTACTTTAACTACCTTAATCAGTATGATCGGCGGAACAATGCTTGGTATTTGGTTGGGTGAACTGATCTCGGAATATGGAGTTCCTAATCAGGGGTTGTCACTGATCATTTTTGCGGGAATTGTTTCTAGAATTCCTGCAAATTTATTTAGTTTGATCATATCGGGGCAATCCGTTGCTATTCTGTTGGCACTAATGGCGATAATTCTAGCCGTGACAATTTTTGCGATAATATTTGTTCAACAGGGCAGAAGGAATGTACCGGTATTATTCCCTGGCCGTAGAGTTGGCAATCGAATGTCAATGCCGGTGCGATCTAACCTGCCTTTGATGATTAATTTGGCTGGCATGATCCCATTGATTTTTGCTCAGACAATATTATCTCTTCCAGCTATATTGTCGCAGTTCTTCATTAATTCAAAAACTGAATGGATAGCCAATTTTTCAGCTGGCATGCAGCGGACATTTAGTCCAACGAGTATATGGTATATCGTGATCTACTTTTTCTTTGTACTGCTGCTTACATTTTTCTATACAGAAGTTTTATTCGAGCAGCAGAACTATGGTGAGAGTTTGAAGAAGCAAGGCGCTCAAATTCCGGGTGTGGTCCGCGGGGCTGCAACTCAGAGGTATTTAAATCGGGTCCAGCGTCGAATCACATTGGTTGGAGGACTATTTTTGGCTTCAGTAGCAACTTTGCCATACATTCTGCAAATCACCCTCCCACCCAATATCGGGTCTAATTTATTTCTCGTTTCAGCATCAGGCTTGATCATTGTGGTAGGTGTGGTTCGGGATACATTTAACATCATAGAAACCGAATTGAAATTGCACGGATATGATGAAAGTTTAATAAAAGGCTAAGAGAGTTTTTTGTGATGAATAAATTTTATGTTTTGCTTGGTCCGCCAGGTGCCGGAAAAGGAACACAAGCTGCGATAATTGCGGATACATGTGGTATTCCACACATATCCTCAGGAAACATTTTCCGCGAGAATTTACAGTTAAAAACTGAATTAGGAATAAAAGCGAAGCAATTTATGGACAAAGGCGAGTTAGTTCCGGATGATATTACAATCGGGATGGTCACAGATAGATTGATGAAAGCGGATTGTTCTGGTGGCGCACTTTTAGATGGTTTCCCGCGCACTCCAAACCAAGCAGAAGCATTATCTGAATTTTTATCATCTATCAACGCGGAGATTGCCTGTGTGCCATTCATCAATGTGGAAACGGGAGAACTGATCGAACGCTTAAGTGGAAGGTGGACATGCAAAGCGGAAGGGCACGTTTTCCATACAAAATATAAACCACCAAAACAAGAAGGTGTTTGTGATTATGACGGGTCCCCACTTTATCAGCGAGAGGATGACAAGAAGGAAACTGTAGAGCAGCGCATTCGTGTTTATTTCGAGAAGACAGCCCCGTTAGTCAATTTCTATACTGAAAAAGAGTTGCTTATAGAAGTGGATGGGGCTTTACCAATTGAAGAAGTAACAGAAGTGTTAATGAAAGTAATAAACTGTTAGGGTTGATAGACGATTATGAGATTAAAGGTTATAATCAAGAATTTGCGGCTGCTGCAAAAAATATAGAGGAGTAAATAATGAAAGTATCACCATCAATCCGCAAGCGTTGTGCAAAATGCAAAATTGTAAAACGAAAAGGCGTACTTTACGTGATTTGTGAAAATCCGAAACATAAACAGAGACAGGGATAAAAAATATGGCAAGAATAGAAGGTGTCGACTTACCACGTTCCAAGCGGATTGAAATTGGGCTTACATATATATTTGGTATCGGACGAACACGTGCAAACAAGATTATTGCTGCAACGAAGGTTAATCCTGATACACGCGTGAAGGATCTCACAGAGAATGATGTGAGTATTATGCGCGAATATATTAATAAGAATTATAAGGTTGAAGGTGATCTTCGCCGTGATGTTCAAATGAATATCAAACGTTTAGTTGAGATCGGATGCTACCGTGGTCTTCGCCATCACAGAGGGCTTCCTGTTCATGGACAGCGTACGAAAACAAACGCACGAACACGAAAAGGACCAAAGAAAACTGTTGCTGGTCGTGGTCGTCGCCGCGGTGTAACCAAGAAATAGGTATAGGAACATTGATCAAAATCAATTAATTACGAGGAATTATGGCACAAGGAACGGAACCAAAACGACGCTCATCATCTAGGAAGACAAAGCGAACCCTATCTTCTGCACAAGTACATATTTATGCAACATTCAATAATACGATTATTACTGTGACGGATCAACAAGGGAACACTGTTTCTTGGACGAGCGCAGGCACGATTGGCTTTAAGGGATCCCGTAAGAGCACACCTTTTGCGGCTCGTCTTGCGGCTGAAAGTGCGACGAAGAAAGCACAAGGAATGGGTATTCAAGAAGTCGATTTATTTATCAAAGGACCAGGACCTGGGCGGGAAGCTGCAATTCGGGCGATCCAGGCACAGGGGATGAAGATTCGATCAATCGCTGACGTCACACCGGTACCTCACAATGGCTGCCGGCCACCAAAGAAACGGCGAATGTAGGTTTAGGAGAATAATTAATGGCAAGATATACAGGATCAGTTTGCAAGTTATGCCGACGTGAAGGCGAGAAGCTTTTTTTGAAAGGTGAACGCTGTTTAACGTCTAAATGTGCATTTGAACGACGAGCATATCCCCCTGGGCAGCATGGTGGTCGTTTTTCTCAATCACGAAGAAGAAGAGAGTCTGATTACAATCGCCAATTGCGCGCAAAACAGAAGGCTCGCCGGACGTATGGGGTCTTAGAGAAACAATTCCGTCGTTTCTTTACACTGGCGGTAAAACAACGCGGCCTGACCGGTTTTAATCTACTGCAAATATTAGAATCACGGTTAGATAACGTGGTTTACAGAATGGGATTTTCAGTAAACAGAACGCAAGGTCGCCAAATGGTAAACCATGGACACATCATTGTAAATGGACGGAAAACAAATATCCCTTCAATGCTTCTTAAAGATGGTGATGTTTTGAGCGTTCGCGAAGGATCGAAGAAGAATGGATTATTCCTTGACCTTTCAGAACGAGCTGAGAAAACTAATTGTGCGCTGTGGATTGAACGCGATCTTAAAAACCTAAGCGGCAGGATTCTTCGGCTTCCAGAGCGCGGCGAAATCGATGGTAACCTTAATGAACAACTGATCGTTGAATATTACTCACGGTAGATAGGTGAATTAATTGAAACTGATTAGGTTTTATAAGAGAGAGGGATACTGTGGCTCAAGGTAAAATGGTAATGCCCGTTTTAGAACGGGAAGCTGAAACTCGAAATTACGCGAAATTCAATATTGCCCCATTAGAGCAGGGGTATGGTGCGACGATGGGAAATTCTCTACGCAGGGTGCTGTTGTCATCTTTGGATGGAACAGCTGTCACTTCTATTCGAGTTTCCGACACGCTGCACGAATTCACCAATATTCCAGGTGTAAGAGAAGACGTTTTGCAAATAATGCTGCAGGTTAAGCAGCTGTATATTATTATGCATGAGGGTGATATTTCTCATATGCATTTAGATGTAAGCGGTGAAGGTGTTGTAACCGCAGCTGATATCCAGGTTACAGCTGAAGTTGAGATTGTGAATCCAGAATTGTATCTTTTTACTGTTGATGATCCAAAAACGCAATTAACCATGGATTTCACTGTTGAGCGTGGAAGAGGATATTTGCCTTCAACCGAAAGGGATAATAACTTACCGATTGGAGAGTTACCCGTCGATGCTATTTTTAGTCCTGTGCACCGCGTCAATTTTGAGGTTGGCCGTGCACGTGTAGGACAAAGTACAAATTATGATCGTCTGACCTTAGAGATCTGGACAGATGGTACGGTTTCACCTGAGGAAGCATTGGGTTCAGCTGGTAAAATTCTAATTGAACAATTTCGATTAATTGCTGGAGTTGAAGAAGAAATGTTCGAAGTAGTTGAAGAGACTATTGAGGAACCTCCCAAGAAAATAAGCAGCGAAACTGCTGATATGCTGATCGAGAGTTTGGATCTTTCTGTCCGTGTTTTCAATTCTCTTAAACGGACTGGTGTAACTTCTGTTGGTGATGTGATTGAACTACTTGAAAAAGGCGAAGAGGCGGTTATGTCAATCCGCAATTTTGGAGAAAAGAGCCTGGATGAACTGCGAGAGAAGATGCAGGAAAAAGGATATATTAAAGATGATAGAGACGAAAGTGAGGCAGAGTAAGTCCTATGCGCCATCGTGTTGCAGGATATAAATTAAGCAGAACAAAAGACCAAAGAAAAGCTCTGCGTCGTGTATTAATAAAACAGTTATTTGAAAATAACCGTATTAAGACGACTAAAGCTAAAGCTAAAGCAATCCGCGGGGATGCAGAAAAATTAATCACTTTAGCGAAGAACAGTGCAAATGCGTCTGATATAGAGAAAGTAAATGCCCGCCGTTTGGCAGCTTCCGCTTTGGCAGATGCGGATATTGTAAAAAAACTATTTGATGATATTGCTCCGCGTTTTGAATCACGCAATGGTGGGTATACACGCATGCTGAAACTTGGGCTCCGTAAGGGCGATTCATCGGAAATGGTTTTGTTAGAGTTAGTTGAGGAATAGTCCTACCGCTGAGTCGGTTGGAATGGCACTTTACAAAATTTCAATAAGCTACGATGGAACTGATTTTTATGGATATCAGCGCCAACTAAACGACCGCACAGTTCAAGGGGATATAGAACAAGTGCTAAAGAAATTGGGTTGGACTGGTAGGGCAATAATGTCATCTGGTCGTACCGATTGCGGTGTTCATGCCAAAGGGCAGATTGCTGCTTTTGAACTTGATTGGAAGCATTCTGATAATGAACTACAAAAGGCAATAAATTTTCATCTGCCATCAGATATTTCAATCAACAGCGCGAAAAAAGCGAAAGAAGGATTTCATCCTCGCTTTGATGCGAAGTTCAGGGAATACCGATATCAGGTATATATCGGCTCCACCGTAGAACCATTAGAAGAACGATATCGTTGGCGTATTTGGCCTGAACTGAATTTTGAACTTATGAACCAGGCGGCCAAGATAATTTGTGGAGAGCATAATTATCGCTTATATGGAAAACCTCCAAAAAAGGGAGGTAGAACTCAGCGAAACGTGGTGTTTGCTAAATGGAGAAAGGACAAGGGAAATAAGGCATTTTTCCTGATCAGAGCTAATTCCTTTCTTTACCATATGGTGAGAAGAATAACTTTGATTCTTGTTCGAGTCGGGCAAGGTAAAGTGATGATGGATAAGATAGTTGACAGCTTTGAGGGTATAGACAATCTGCCCTCCGGCATTGCGCCGGCAAGAGGATTGTTTTTAGATCAAATAATTTATTAATAACTAAGAAGAAGTATGGAGTAGGTCATCGTGGAAAAAACCTATGTAATTAAAGGAAAAGCAAAAACAAAATGGTGTCTTGTGGATGCCAAAGATCAAAAACTAGGTCGTTTAGCATCGAAGGTTGCTATACTGCTGATGGGAAAGCATAAACCAGAATTTACGCCTGGTGTTCTTATGGGCGATTCTGTGATTGTGATCAATGCTAAGGATATTAAGGTGAATCCGACCCGAGAAAAAGAGAAATTCTATTATAGCCATTCGGGATATCCCGGTGGGTTTAAAGCAGTTTCTTTTCCAGACCAATTAAAAAATCATCCCGACCGTATTATTAAGTCAGCTGTTTGGGGTATGTTGCCGCATAACAAACATGGGCGACATTTGCTAAAACGTATGAAGATTTATGGTGGTCCAGAGCACCCGCATTCCGGACAAAAGCCGGAAGTAGTAGAAATTGACTAGAATGAGGAGTAAATAAATGGCGGAACAGTATTATGAAGGTATTGGACGCAGGAAACAAAGCACAGCCCGAGTTAGATTAACACAAGGTACTGGCATTTTTATTGTCAATGAAAAAGAACTGAAGAATTATTTCACCCGATTGGGTGATCCTAATTCGATTTTAAGACCTTTTGAAAGTACTGGCGAGAACCAGGCACAATATGATGTTTCTGTTAAAGTAAAAGGTGGGGGGGTTACCGGTCAAACAGAAGCCGTGCGGCTTGGTTTGGCCCGCGCGTTTGTAAAAAAGAACTCAGCTTTTATTCCCGGACTTCGCAAAGATGGCTTGCTAACTCGTGACCCAAGAGTTAAAGAGCGCAAGAAACCAGGTTTGAAGCGAGCTCGGAAAGCACCAACATATACTAAGCGTTAGAAAACAAACTACCCAGAAGATTGGAAATTGAAATGTACCAACTACCCACTTTATAAAAGTGGGTAGAGTAATTTTTGAGGCTTTTTTAATAAGGAACAATAAATGAACCTAGATGAATTAAAAGTAGTACTTGAATTAATGGAAATTGAAAAAGCAAAAAGGATTCATATTATTGATGGCAATCAATTATACGAGCGGCATTCATTAATCCATGATCGTGATTCATATTCTTTATATGCGATCGATATTAGAAAAGATCGCATTAACAAGCTGGTTGAACTGATTAATAATTCGTATGACGGGAACGACAAAATACGTTGTTGTTTTATAGATGAAAATCTCTGGAAACCAGAGGTTATTAAAATCAGTAATTTGGAGAAATTCCTGATTGATAAACAGAGAGTTTATTTATTGTTTGGTCCATCTGAAGGGCACTTATCCATAAAGAGATTTCAGGAATTGATTTCTCGCTTGAGAGCGCCAGATGGATGCCCTTGGGATAGGGAGCAAACACATCGGTCACTGAGGACTAATTTGTTAGAAGAGACCTATGAAGTTCTGGAGGCAATTGACCACAATGATAGTGAACATCTTCGGGAGGAATTAGGTGATTTGCTGCTGCAGATTGTGCTGCATACACAGATTGCAGCAGAAAGAGGTGAATTTTCCTTGTCAGAAGTTATTTATGATATCAATAAAAAAATCACTCATCGTCATCCACATGTTTTTGGAAAAAATATAGCGAAAAATATTCAAGGAGTGATGAGGAATTGGGAAAAGCTAAAAAGTGAGGAAAGGGATAATAATGGTATTAAGGAATTCACCAGCATTCTATATTCTATCCCCAAGCAACTCCCATCTCTATCCATCGCGCAAAAATACCAAGAGCGTGCCGCCAGAGTTGGATTTGATTGGGAGGAAATCAATCCGGTTTTTAGTAAAGTAGACGAAGAGTTGGCTGAAGTAAAAAGTGCGGAAACAAAACAAGGATTAGAAGAAGAACTCGGGGATTTGTTATTTGCAGTGGTGAACCTGGTTAGATGGAATGGGTTTGACGCGGAAAGCGCACTTCGACTAGCAAATAGTAAATTCCGCAGCAGATTTGAATATATTGAAAAAACCATCTCAGCGAGAGGTGAAGCGCTAACTGACTCAACTCTAACAGAGATGGATATACTTTGGGAACAAGCCAAACAAAAAGAATTATCTACAAAGGTTCAAAACGAGCAGTAAAATGCCGCAGCAGCTCAGGTGAATAAGTCAATTTATAACCTCGATAGGATTCTCGTTGTTTAACTATCTTGACTAGGATTTTAACCACGTAATCTAGGTGGCTTTGTGTATATACTCTACGCGGAATTGCCAACCGAACAAGCTCTAATTTTGGGTAAATAATCTCGCCACTCTCTGGGTCAGGGTGTGCAAACATTACTGATCCAATCTCAACACCTCGGATTCCTCCTTCAAGATATAAAGCAGCGGTTAACGCCTGGCCAGGAAATTCGGATTGAGGAATTTGTGGAAGAAGTGTTCCCGCATCAAGATAAGCTGCATGTCCACCCGGAGGTTCGATGATAGGGACTCCGGCTTCCTTTATTTTTTCTGCAAGATAAGCGGTTTGTTGAATACGATATGCCAGGTAATCCTCCTGTAATCCTTCCATTAAACCTGTTGCGAGTGCTTCCAGATCTCGCCCGGCTAAACCACCATAAGTGGGAAAACCTTCTCGAAGGATCAGTGCGTTGCAGACATCTTGGAATAGCTTGTCGTCATTCATCGCCAAGAAGCCGCCAATGTTTACAATGGCATCTTTTTTTGCACTCATAAAAGTGCCATCCGCCAGGGAAAAGATCTCCTTGGCGATTTCTAATGGAGAGTGAGATGCATATCCTTTTTCACGCATTTTAATAAAGTAGCTGTTTTCCGCAAAGCGACAGGCATCAATAAAAAAGGGAATGTTGTATTTGCGATAAACTTTCGACACAGCTTTGATGTTTTCTAATGAGACAGGCTGGCCACCACCTGCGTTATTGGTGATTGTGATGCAGCCGAACGGGATGTTCTCCGGTCCTTTTTCATTGATGAAATGTTCCAGTTTCGCCACATCCATATTGCCTTTAAAAGGTAATATTTTGTCAATGTCAAACGCATCATCAATCACGAGGTTTTCAGGACGTCCTCCCTGCGCCCTGATGTTTGCGTCAGTTGTGTCAAAATGCATGTTAGATGGAATGTAAGAGCCTGGTTTGACCAGTATCGATGAAAGAATGTTTTCCGCAGCTCGCCCTTGGTGGGTGGGCACAAAATGATTGAAACCGAAAATCTTTTGGATGACTTCTTTTAGTTTGTAATAAGAGGTGGCGCCAGCATAAGATTCGTCACCAAGCATGATAGACGCCCATTGGTTCTGACTCATTGCGCCTGTACCTGAATCTGTAAGTAAGTCAATGTAGACATCCTTAGCAGGAACCGTAAAGAGGTTGTAGCCGGCTTTGATCATTGCTTTTTCTCGTGCTTCTTTGTTTATTAATTGGATAGATTCCACCATCTTGATACGAAATGGTTCAACGGGGTGATACTGCATTCTTTTTTCTCCTGTGATTAATATTTGTTTATAGTTTATCATTAGACTCTTTAGAAAAAATTCTACCTTAAATATAAATATGAAAAATATTATTATTTTAACTATCCTGATTGTTTTTCTGGTTGGTCTATTACTGTGGGAGATCTGGCCTGATCGCATCGAGATAGTTCATTTGGTTTTTAAGAAAAACCAATCCAGTCGATTGCTCTCAATAAATTGCCAGGAATTAGAATTTTTGCTTGATAAGCAGTGGGAGATCAAATATCCACATTTAATTACAAAAAACGAGACCAAGAAAATCACAGTAGTTCTATTGGATACTTCTCCTACAAAATTTCGTGTTGGGGCAGAGGAATCTGAATGTGATGTGGCCATAGAAGTGTTTCTCGATATTTCTGGTACTGCTATTAGCCCTGGACCAAGAATAATTGAGCCATATTATTTAGGATCACCTTTGCGGTTTGAATGGGAAATACAAGCAGTCGATGAGGATGTGAGCGGAATAATTTGGATATATATGGTTGAATACGATAAAAGGGGGGAATTATCTCGATATCCTTTATTTGCTTACCCTGTAGAATTACAAATCAATACGTTAATGGGTTTTTCCCCGAGGGTGTTACGAATCATATTATTGGCTTTGGCGATAATTAGTTCTGGAATTTATTTACTTCTCAAACCTGATAGGTGAGAATGATATAATCTGACCTCATGAGATCAGAAATAGAAAAAGATAATAAAATACGAAAAGAAGGTTTTCCAAAGAATTTAGGATTGACTTATTTGAAAATTGGTGCCATCACGTTTGTTCTCGGTACAATTTTTCTGTTTGTTGGGTTATATATTGATAGTATCAGTGGTAGATATCCCGTTTTCACTACCATACTGATAGCAACCTCATTCCCATTGATCCTTTTTATCAATTACAAAATTATTTTAAATGCAATAGAGAAACCACATCCATGAGGTGATTACATTCAGTATCATTCAATGAAAAATGCTTATGAATAACCTTCTATCAGCCATATTATCTAATTCCGATCAATTCTCTTTAAAAACAATACACGATTTGCCACAGATAGAGGTAAGTGGAATAACTCATGATTCTCGCAAGGTCACTCGAGGTAATATTTTCGTCGCTTTAATAGGAGAGAGCTTTGACGGCCATGCATATATTCAGGAGGCAATAAATAATGGGGCTGCCGTGGTTATCGGAGAACGCCAAGAATCAATTAATGAGGTTCCTTATTTACAAATTGAAAATTCGCGCTTAGCACTTGCTCATCTTGCGGCTGCTTTTTATGGATTTCCAGGTAGGAAGCTTACAGTTATTGGTGTAACGGGAACTGATGGAAAAACAACTACAGTTAATCTAATCCATAATATTCTGGTATCATGCGGTATAAAAACTGGGATGATTTCCACTGTTAATGCGGTGATTGGGGATGAGAAAATAGATACTGGATTTCATGTTACTACACCCGAGTCACCAAAAATTCAACATTTATTAAGTAAGATGGTTGATCAAGGATTAACTCATGTGGTGATAGAAACTACTTCCCATGGATTAGAACAATACCGTGTTTCTGCTTGTGATTTTGACATTGGGGTTGTGACCAATATAACTCACGAACACTTTGATTACCATGGAGATTATGAACATTATTTAAATGCAAAAGCAACGTTGTTGACCGGGTTAATCGATACTAAGGATAAAAAAAGAGGGAATTATCGTATTGCGGTTATCAACCGGGACGATCAATCCTTTGAGTATTTAAAAAAGATCTTGACTGACGAAAAATATCAGATGATAAAAATTATTGAATATGGCAAGGACGGACGATCTGATATTCAAGCACTGAATATTGAAAATATCGATAGTGGTCTAAAGTTTGATCTAGAATGGGCCGGATCACATTATGAAATTAAGACTTCACTTATTGGAGAATTTAACGCGCATAATATTCTTGCAGCTGTATCTGCTGCTTCAGCAGGGTTAGGTTTAGATATGCAGTGCGTGATAGATGGTGTCGCATCACTTTCTGGAGTTCCTGGACGAATGGAAATTATTGACCTCGGGCAGAACTTTTCAGCAATCGTAGATTTCGCGCATACACCAAATGCTTTGAAGGTTGCTCTTGAAACAAGCAGAAACAGAACAAAGAAACGAGTTATTGCGGTATTCGGGTCTGCTGGCTTACGGGATAGGCAAAAAAGGCGAATGATGGCTGCTACTTCTATTACATTAGCTGATATTTCTATTTTTACTGCAGAAGACCCCCGTACCGAAAGCTTGGATGAGATCTTGTCTGAAATGGTAGATGAAGCTCAAAAACACGGTGGAGTAGAAGGCGAAACCTTCTATCGCATTCCTGATCGCGGTGAAGCGATTAGAAAAGCGGTTGAACTGGCAGATGAG
>CAZILY010000001.1:21443-46460 GCA_964540175.1 uncultured Pelolinea sp.
TATTACTTCTGCTGTTTCTATTGTCTTTTGACCGCTTTCGATTAGCAGAATCTTTTTCGCGGGCTTCTTCAGCTGTCCAGCCTTCCAGTACTGCTTGCCGAGAAAGCCGGATCTTCCCTGCCGGATCAATTGCTGTTACCATGACTGTAAGCTCATCACCCACCTTGGCTATGTCCTCAACTTTTTCAATCCGGACACTATCCAACTGGGAAATATGAACCATCCCATCTGTACCAGGAATTATTTCAACGAACGCACCGAAATTAGTTGTTCTGACCACCTTACCGGTATAAATGCGACCGACGACAGCACTTTCGATAAGCTGTTCGATACGTTCGCGGGCATTTATCTCATCCTGCTTGACCGCGGCAGCGATATAAATGGTACCATCTTCATCTACGTCTAACTGCGTGTTTGTTTCTTCCTGAATGCTGCGGATGGTTTTACCGCCTGGGCCAATAATTGCGCCAATTTTGTCCACTGGGATTTGAATTGTTGTAATGCGGGGAACAAATTCCTTTAGTTCTGCCCGCGGTTTTTCGATTACCTCTGCCATTTTTCCTAAAATGAATAATCGGGCTTCCTTTGCCTGGACAAGCGCTTCAGACATGATTTTCGGTGTGATACCTTTAATTTTGATATCCATCTGTAAGGCAGTGATCCCATCTGCGGTACCAGCCACTTTAAAATCCATATCCCCGAGATGATCTTCAAGTCCTTGAATATCTGTCAATATGGAATATTTATCCTCTTCTTTAATTAATCCCATAGCTATACCTGCTACTGGTGCTTTTATCGGCACTCCGGTGTCCATTAACGCGAGGGTTGATCCACATACGGATGCCATTGAAGTTGACCCGTTAGATGAGAGAACCTCAGATACAAGGCGCGTTGTGTACGGGAATTCCTTTTCGTCTGGCAGAACAGCAATCAATGCACGCTCAGCTAATGCACCATGTCCGACCTCTCGGCGTGACCGGTACATCCTGCCTGTCTCTCCAACAGAAAATTTAGGAAAGATATATTGGTGCATATATCGCTTGGAAGTTATTGGAGATAGGTTGTCTAATCTTTGTGCTTCCTTAGGTGTTCCTAATGTTGCCAATGTCAGGACTTGTGTTTCACCTCTGGTGAATAACCCAGCACCATGTGCACGGGGGCTTGTACCAACTTCACACCAGATATTGCGTACTTCAGTTGTTCCTCGACCATCAGGGCGTTTTCCTTCTTCTAAGATACGTTTGCGGACAACACGTTTGTATGCTTTTTCAAAAGCTTTGCTCGTGGGTGAAACTAATTCCTCGTCTTCTGCCTCAGCCTCAGTGATGATCTGCGCCTTTAATTCATGAATTCCTTCATCCAATTCGGCTTTTGTGTGAGGTGAATCAAGAAGTGAGGTGATTTTTTCGTTGGTTTTTTCGAATATTTTTTCAACAAGGTCCTGGTCGATTGGTTTTAATTCAATCTCACGTTTATTTTTACCAACTTCTTTAGCCATTTTTTCCTGTACATCGATTAATGGTTGGATGGCTTCATGAGCAAATGAAATTGCTTCGACTATTACATCTTCTGACATTTCATCAGACCCAGATTCAACCATGAGTATCGCATCACGTGTTCCGGCAATGCGTAAGTCAAGCTGAGAATTTTCCATTTCCTCATACGTGGGATTGATAATGAAATTTTCATCAATACGGCCGATACGCACAGCTCCGATCGGGCCACCCCAGGGGATATCAGAGATGACCATTGCAGCGGAAGCGGCATTAATTGCGAGGATATCAAGGGGGTGTACGAAATCCGTGGATAAAGTATAAAGAACGACCTGCACTTCGTTCCTCATGTTCTTGTCGAATAGAGGACGCAGTGGGCGGTCTGTTAGGCGAGCTACTAAAACAGCATCGTCTCCCGGGCGACCTTCTCTTCGGAAGAAAGAACCGGGTATCTTGCCGCCTGCATACATCTTTTCTTCATATTCAACACTCAGGGGAAGAAAATCGATTCCTTCTCTGATATTGTTTGACATGGTCACAGCAGCAAAAATTACTGCATCGCCAACGCGAGCTGTTAATGCGCCGCCAGCTTGACCAGCCAGCTTTCCTGTTTCAAAAGTTATTTCGTGGTTGCCCACAGTAGTCGTAAATAATTTTCCTTGCGATTGCATTTTTCCTCTTTTCTTTCCCTTAAAGTTAGGGACTGAGAATATGTAAGGAAAACTTCCTGAGATATTCTCAATTCCCAACCTGGGGATCTTTAATATTATTTTTCATCTTAAACAAGCTGATGGATTGTTTCAATCCATCGGCTTGTTCATGATTCATCTATTTACTTCGCAGGTTTAGTTTTTTGTTTATAGATTGGTAACTGGCGAAGTTTTTCTTTCGTAGATAGGCTAAGAATCGCCTTCTTTGCCCAACTAATTTGAGCAATCCACGTCGTGAAGATTCGTCGTGTTTGTGGATCTTGAGATGTTCAGTAAGCTGCAGGATCCTGGTAGTCAGCATGGCGATCTGAACTTCTGTTGAGCCGGTATCAGACTCGTGCATACCATACTCACTGAAAATCTTATCTTTCTCTTCCTTTGTTAAAGACATGACGCTGCTTTCTCCTTTATAAAATATTTAGCAAGTCTCCTCACCTAGAGCTATTGCCTTAGGAGGGACTAGTCAGATTTGAAATTATACCAGAATTGGATGATTTACTGAATCGTTATTTTATCGCTTATTTGAGAAGAATAATATTGATCAAAATAAGGTAAACATTTGCGAATGAGGGCATGGACCTCAGGTTTAGGGTACATAACTGAGAGATGGATCAAGAAAGCAGCAGTTTCTGGTTGAGATGCTTTGATTAGTGAATGGATTAATGTGGTCAAATCCTTATTTATTGAAACATGGGGTTTACTTAGTATTGGTTCTATGAGGCGAAATATCGCAGGCAGATTATGATATGCATCTGAATTAATAAGACCTGCGATGGCTTTAATTCCGATTTTCTGAATGCGGTTATTTTTTGAATACAGCCATTTCTTTACTAATGTGAGCCACTGCTCACTTGTGAAAATATCTTTGTTCGCAAACGCATTTTCAAAAATGACAGTGATGATTGGTTCTTCAATTTCCGCATCAACCCAATTGTTTATTTTCTCGAAGTAAAAATCTTCTTCTTGAACATCGAGGTTGGATAATAGAATAATGGCTATTACTTTGAATTCAAAATATTGTTGTTCCCAGAGTTTTTCAATGATGGATTTTGTGTGAGATGGGAATGTGCGGGCGAGATGTTTCAGGGAGATTTCCAATTGGTTCAATACAACCTGCGGGACATTTAACCTTGGGGTGAGTGAATAGGCTCTAATTTGAGATGGTGAGTGGTCAATATCTTCGCTATATGATTTCAACAAGGAAATGAGCGATCTTGTGAACATTTCGCTATTTTCATACTGCGTGACAATCGCATTAATCTGCGGCCTGAGTCTTTCAAGTTGTACAGAAGGCATATTGTATTTATGTTAGTATGCTCGAGAAAAATAAGCTTTTTGCTTCGTATCTTTACCGCAATAGATGCACTTTCCACCAGAATTATTCTGATCCAAGGGGATGCATCGAAGAGTTGCCTTGGTATCTTCCTTGATCTTTAATTCACATGTTTTTTCTCCACACCAATAGGAATATAACCAACCGGAGTTGACCAATGAACGGAATTCATCATAGTCTTTGGGATCGTAGGTGTGGTCATCACGGAATTTGGTTGCTTTAGCTAGTAGGTTGTCATGGATATCATCTAAAATAGCAGGGATTTGATGTTTTAAATCTTCAATTGGGACGGAGGATTTTCCTTCTCGTCCGGGAATGTCCCTTCGGGCGACCATGACCGCATTTTTTTCCACATCTTTTGGCCCAATTTCAATTCTGAGAGGAACTCCGCGCAACTCCCAATCATTAAATTTGAAACCAGGAGTCATTTCGGTGCGGTCGTCTACTTTTATCCTTAGATCCGACAGCATTTTCTCCACTTTGCTGGTTGCATTCATGACAGATTCTTTTTCATCCTCAGATCGGAAAATAGGTATGATCACCACTTGAATAGGTGCTAATCTTGGGGGAAGAACAAGTCCCTGGTCATCGCCGTGCGTCATGATGATTGCGCCCACGAAACGCGTGGATAATCCCCACGAAGTTGTCCAACAGTACTGCAGCTGATTGTTCTGATCGAGATATTGAATTTCAAATGCTTTAGCAAAATTCTGGCCGAGATTGTGTGATGTCCCAGACTGCAGCGCTTTTGTATCTTTCATCATAGCTTCAATTGTATAGGACCTCACAGCTCCTGCAAATTTCTCGTTATCACTTTTCATTCCGGGAACAACGGGTACTGCGGCTACATTGACTGCGAAATCTGTGTAAACATCTAACATTTGTCGAGTTTCAATTCCTGCTTCTTCTTCGGTGGCGTGGGCTGTGTGCCCTTCCTGCCAATAAAATTCAAGTGTACGGAGGAATAAGCGAGTACGCATTTCCCACCTAACAACGTTCCCCCATTGATTGATCAGAACTGGGAGATCACGGTAGGATTTGATCCATTTTGCATACATATGCCCTATGATCGTTTCCGATGTTGGCCGTATCACAAGGGGTTCTTCTAATTTTTCACCGCCACCTATCGTTACAACTGCGAGCTCAGGTGAAAACCCCTCTACATGTTCTTTTTCCTTTTCCATAAAGGACATTGGGATTAGCAAGGGAAATGCAGCATTTACGTGCCCGGTATCTTTGAAGCGTTTGTCGAGAGCAGATTGGATGTTTTCCCAGATTGCCCATCCATACGGGCGGACAACCATACACCCACGTACCGGTGCGTAATCAGCAAGTTCAGCCCGCTGAATAACCTGGTTGTACCAATCTGAAAAATTTTCCTCTTGTTTTGGTAATTTATTCTTATTCATAATACCTTTTGTTGATTCGAGTTCTTTAAATTAGGGTTAGTTTTATTGATGAAAAAACAACTTTGCGACATTGAACTTTTTTCAAATGATGAATATGATAATTAAAAAGAGCTGGCTCGTTACGCCAGCTCTTTAGACCATTCAACTCTCTTTCTTGTCGGCAAGTTCTTTTTCTCTAGCGTCAATAATTCCTTGGGTAACATGAGTAGGAACAACCTCGTAGTGCGATTCTTCCATATCAAATACTCCACGCCCCCCTGTTATTGACCGCAGATCAGTCGTGTAGCGAAGCATTTCTGCTAATGGTACGTTTGCTGTAACGTTGGAATGTCCTTTATTATTGTCCATCCCCTGTACGCGGGCACGGCGGGTATTCATGTCGCCTAAAATATCTCCCATGTTTTCTTCCGGAACGATAATTGTTACTTTCATGATCGGTTCGAGAAGAACCGGTGAAGCATTTTTGAGGGCTTTTTTAAACGCTTCTCGCCCAGCCATTTCAAATGCAATGGGTTTTGAGTCAACTGGATGCTCTTTTCCATCAAACACTTCCACATAGATACCGGTTACCGTATAACCAGCAATAACACCTTCCTTCATCACGTTGCGGATGCCTTTTTCAATAGCGGGCATATAGCTGGATGAAATAGCACCACCAAAAATTGCGTTCTTGAATTCAAAATCACCATCTTTTAGAGGGGCGATCCGAAGCGACACCTCACCAAATTGGCCTGAACCGCCAGACTGTTTTTTATGGCGGTGTCTGGCTTCTGATTTTTTTGTAATTGTCTCATGATATGGAACACGTGGGCGGGCGGTATTTAACCCAACTTGAAGTTTAGTATTTGCTCGTCGGATAGCAACATCAATGTGCTGTCCACCCATGCCTTGCAAAATGGTTTGTCGTGTGGAGGGTTCCTGATGCCAAGAAAGAGTCATATCTTCTTCACATAACCGGGTGAGTGTTGGTGAGATCTTAGTTGAATCCGCTTGTGTTTTCGGTTCAATCGAAACTCGATACAGCGAATTTGGGTATTCAGGGATAGGAAGTATAAGGGGGTGAGCTTTATCGCATAAGGTGTTGCCTGTTGCTGTATCAGACAACTTTGGCACTACCCCAATATCACCACTGTGCATTGTTTTTATCGGTGTTGTGTTTTTTCCGCTGGGAATAAACAATCCGCCCATCCGCTCTTCAGTCTCTTTGGATTGGTTCCAAATGCGCATATCAGCGTTTAGAACTCCTGAAAATATTTTGAAGAAAGTTTGTCTTCCGACAAACGGATCCGCTGATGTTTTCCATACATACATTGCGAGGGGACCGCTATCATCTACTTTTAAAATTTCTTCACCAGATTTGCCTTGTGCTGTAATCGGTTTGGCATCTTCAGGGGAAGGGAGTAGATTTTTGATTGCATACAGTAATCGGGCTATCCCAATTTCAGCACCACCAGCAGCAACGAGAACAGGCACAAAGGTACCGTTGAGAATCACACTTGCAAGACCTGTGGTTATTTCTTCGGTTGACAGTTCAACGCCTTCAAGGTATTTCTCCAGTAAAGCATCATCACCTTCAGCAGCGGCTTCAACCAGTTCGATTCGCGCTGCTTCAGCGGCATCTTTCAATTCGGCAGGGATGTCCTCAGCATCTTTTCCGTCTCCAGCGTAAGCTTTCATGGTCAGTAAGTCGATAACCCCTTTGAAATTGGCTTTCTCGCCCCATGGAATCTGCAGTGGAATGAACCGTGATTCCGAGAAATCCTGAACGGAAGTTAATGCTTTCTGATAATCTGCGTGATCACGATTCATCTTGTTGATCAGAAGAAATCTTGGCAGTTTGAATTTGTCGCAATAATTCCATGCGATCTCAGTTCCAACCTCGAATCCAGAAACTGCATCGACTACTACAATTGCTGAATCAGCAACTCCCACAGCAGAGATCAATTCTCCAATAAAATCTGTATATCCTGGTGTATCAAGGAAATTGATTTTCACATCTTGATATTCGACCGGAACTACTGATGTATATAATGAAATTTCCCTGCGGATTTCTTCATCATCGAAATCTGCTACGGTGTTTCCATCTGTGATTTTTCCCATGCGAGTTGTTGCACCAGTAAAGTGAAGAAAAGCTTCGGTTAAGATTGTTTTTCCTGCGCTGGAATGTGATACTAATGCTACGTTTCTGATATTTTTTGAACTGTATTCCTTCATAAAAATAATTCCTTCCTTCGATGTTTTTTCACCCTATCAATTTTACTATATAGTTCACCGGATAATTATTGTTTGAATGAGTATATATATCTAATTTTTACTTCATAATATGAGATATTTTGGTAATCCAAATTGGGATATGAGTATATCGCTTTAGGATCTGATTCATTTTATCGAATATCATTTACCTGGAAATGGTCTATCTTAGGAATATCGGGCGGCTGTTAAATTGTGGCGAAACTTTATTAATTTATTCATTTCTTAAGTAAACTAATCTAAAAATTAGAATTGATGTATGTGAGATTAGCCAATTGCACGATTTTTTAACTATTTGGTCGCGCCGAAATGGCAATGATAAATGGAACAAGCTGTCAATTTGGTTCGAATTTCGAAAAGAGTATTAATGGTGGGTGAATTTAAGATATTTTGGACAGTATTTTCATTAATAGCTGCTTCTCTTGCTCTTTGCTGGTAATCTCTTTATCGATCCTAGCGATTCTCAATTTTTGCAAGATACTGCGATAGATTGGGCCTGGAGGGATGCCGTAATGCTTGAGATCGTCACCGGTCGTTTCAGGGGAGACAAGGCGCCATTGACCTATGAAACTCTCGAATTTATTCCGTAGATCATTGTTTTCTTCTGTTATCCAATTAGAGTAAACAGCTAGTGGCGGATAGTTTTCCAGCGTTTGGCAAAATTCACCTGGTGTAAGGAGAGAAAGCGAAGATTTGTTGTACCAAATTTGATTTGCCGCGGTAAGGATTTTCTGAAGATCATTTTTAAACCGTAATCGCTTAGTGATTTTCCGCAAATCATATAATGGCATCGTCATTAACAAAATAGTATAAGCCCCTTGAATTAATCGCTTATGTGTATCTAAACAGATATAATCAATCCATTCGTTGGTTGGATGATCCGCAAATAATTTCTCTAATCCTTTTTGAATGATCTCATCAAAAAAAATGGATGGGTGAATGTGGGTAAATAATCCGAGTTTGTTAATTCTAGACAGCATGGTAATCGCTTTATCTTCGATAAGGATCTGATCTATTTCGTGCCGGATGCGGTCGCCAGACACTTCTTCCAGAAGGGGAGCCGCCTCCTGCAATAATTCGAGGGTGCGTTGATCTATATCAAATCCGAAGCGCTGCTCGAACCGTATCGCTCTCAGCATACGCGTTGGGTCATCAACAAAAGATAGCGAGTGGAGAACTCTAACCTTTTTTTTATTTAAATCATTTACACCACCCCAATAATCATAAACATCACCAAAGTGACTGCTATCTAATCGCATTGCCATTGTGTTAATTGTGAAATCCCGGCGATGAAGATCCAATTTGATGCTTCCTTTTTTAACAGTCGGCAGTGCGGTGGGTTTCTCGTAAAATTCCGTTCTGGCACTAATGAGATCGATTGTGAGTGGAAGATCTGAAATTTGATCGGTGGGAAGCGGAAGCCTCACTGGAGATGTGTTACTTCCAATGCCTAAAGGCCGCCATTTTGCAGTACTAAACTTCTTGTGGCTGGTAACCTTTCCACCATATCTTTTTGTTAATAGAGAAGCTAGTTGAAGTGCATCTCCTTCAACTACAAAATCTAAGTCCGGGGAAGGATAGTTGAGAATTAGATCGCGTACAAAACCACCGACAAGATAAATAGGAGTACCTAAGTCACTTGCGGCAATGCTGATTAACTTTAATAAGGAGAATTGGCCTGGTGCAATTTGATTTTCCATCTCTGGTGCGAGATTCATCTTTCGTGTTGTGCCTACTTGTGCTCCAGCCAGTGTACTCAATAAATCGGTGCGAGTTGCAATACCAATGATTTCTTGTGAATTAGGATCAACTACTGGAATCTGCCCCCATCCAGTGATGGCCATAATTTGCTGCAAATGATCAAGCGAATCTTCTGGATAAACATGAATGTCTCCCGCTTCCATCAGACTGGCGGCTGTTTTTTTAAGGTTGTGCGCGTGCGCTTTATCTACTGCTCGCCGGTTAAGCAGCCCTAATATCTTCTTACCCTGAATTACAGGATACCCTTCATATCCAAAACGCTGCATTAAAGTAAGAGCTTCATCGGTTGTGGTTTCCGGTGTAATTGTGAGCGGTTTTTTTGACATAATCTGTTCAACAGTAATCGCCGGTTGTACATATTTAGGCAGTTCATTTAAAAAACCATGTACTAAATCGTTTAGTTGTGCGGGATTATTTTTGTTATGTTTGATCAAAGCTGCAGATGCGCGCTGGTGCCCGCCACCATTAAAACACTTTGCGATTTGAGATGTATTGATCTGGTCGGATATAGATCGAGCAACCAGCCGGATTCCTTCATGAATTGATACAAAGATGAAAAGCGCATCCGGATCTACTAAGTCACATATCTTATGCGCTATACTGGATACTTCATCACCCAGATTGGGTGCATTCGCATAAGAAACGAAAATGTTCTGATTTGCAATGGTAATGGTTTGTGAATTTTCCATCAAAACCTCAAACAATTCCTGCTGGTCAGGAGTAAGTGGGGGATTGAGGAATTCAGCAGCGATTTTTAGACTGGCTCTATTAGATAGTAAATAAGCAACGGCAGCCGCGTCTCTTGCAGTGGTGTTCGCATAGGTTAGAGACCCAGTGTCTTCATAGATACCCAATAAAAGTAATGTTGCTTCAATGATGCTAAGTGAGTGGTTGTTCTTTTCGATAAGTTGTTCAATAAAAAATGTGGTGCAAGCTCCGCTTTCAATTTGATTGAATTCCCAATCAGGCGAAAGATTTTTTTTCTTTTTATGGTGGTCGATCACAAAGATTTGTGTATTTTTCTTGAGACCTTTAATTGTGATCAATGACTGTGTATCCACTAAAGTTACTGCATTGATGGATTCTTTGGGTAAAATTTTTGCAGAGATAAATGGTAAGTCGGCAGCATACAAGTGAAGAAAATCACTCACATTACGATTTTGTGCTTTGGGCAGCACTGCAAACACGTTTTCTTGCAGTAAGAAAGCGCCTAGTTGTGATGCTACCGCATCAAAATCTGCTTGTTCATGGGTTAAAATGACATGCATACTACTATTCTACCTGAATTAGAATAGTAAATTACATTTAATTGATTTGCTTTAGATCGTGGAAAAATGACTGATAAACTTTTAGGGCATGAAAAAATTCGCTATTCTCGGCATTTAAATATACCGAGTATTGGTGTGTCCGGGCAGTTGAAATTAAAGAATGCTTCCGTGCTAATCATCGGTTGCGGTGGATTGGGTTCCGCGGCAGCTATGTATCTAGCTGCTGCTGGAGTTGGCCGGTTAGGATTGGTGGATTCTGACGTGGTTGAACTGAGCAACCTTCAGCGCCAGATTATGCATGGGGTAGCCGGGCTTGGGCAGCCAAAGGTTTTTTCCGCCGAGAATCGATTAAATGATATCAATCCGAATGTAAATGTGGAGGTATTTAAGGAACGCATAATTCCTGAAAATGCGCGAAAAATTATTAGTGATTATCCGATTATTGTGGATGCGACAGATAATTTTGAGACACGCTATTTGGTAAATTCTGTGTGTGTTGAAAAAGAGATCCCATTTATCTATGGAGCGATTTTTCAGTTTTCTGGGCAAATGAGCGTTTTTGATGCAAAAAAAGGACCATGTTTTCAATGTGTGTTCAACCAGCTTCCGACACCGGAATTCTCTGCCTCAAATCGAGGAATAGGGGTGATTGGAGCGCTCCCAGGCGTGATCGGCTCACTGCAAGCGATTGAAGCGATCAAAATAATCACAGAGATTGGTAACAGCATGGTTGGCCGCCTGCTTCTGTTTGATGGTCTGGAGATGACTTTTAGAGAGGTTAGCGCTATAAAGTATCCGGACTGTCCTATATGTTCACAATGAGGAAAAATTAATGTCGTTAGACTTATATACGGGAAAGAAAATGTTGGTCGTGGTTGCGCACCCAGATGATGAAACTTTTGGGATGGGTGGAACACTGGCTCTCTATGCCCATTTAGGGGTAGAAATTCATTTGATTTGTGCGACACGGGGAGAGGTGGGGGAGGTCGATGCGGAAAAATTAAAAGGATTTTCATCTATAGGGGAATTGAGAGAACATGAGCTGCGCTGTGCGGCAAATGTGCTGGGGCTTCGGAAAGTGCATTTCCTTGGTTACCGCGACTCAGGTATGCCGGGGAGTGATGAAAATAATCATCCAGATGCGTTTATCAATGCGCCCCTGGATGATGTCGCAGAAAAGATCGCGGTGATGATGCGTGAGATTAAACCAGATGTTGTGCTAACCTTTGACCCTGTCGGTGGTTATATGCACCCAGATCATATTGCAGCGCATAAAGCGACGGTTGCTGCATTTGATTTAGCAAGTGATAAGTCATTTGTGACAAATCAATTTAAGCCGTATAAGCCAAAGAAATTGTATTTTCATATTATTCCGCGCACATTCTTGAAGCTGGTTGTCCGCTTAATGCCACTGTTTGGTGTAAATCCCAGTCAGTTTGGTAAGAACAAGGATATTAACCTGGCTGCAATACTTGCGGAGAATTTTCCAATTCATGCGAAGATTAATTATCGAAGAGTGGCAGATATCCGTGAGGGGGCTTCCGCATGCCACGCTAGTCAGGGTGGTGATAAGCAGAGTGGATATATAGTGACCTGGATCATGCGTTTGTTCAGTCCAGTAGAGACATATATGCGCGCGTATCCTGAAATGGAGAATGGAAAGATTGAAAAGGACCTTTTTTCTGGAGTTTAGCTGAGTAAGGAAATATTCCAGTCATAACGGAGAATGCCAGAAAATATTAATCACAATCGGTGATATATAAAAGGTAAATATGACGGATGCTTGCCAATAAGTCTGGTGATGTGTTTGGTATGAAAACGTTTGTAGAATTCTTGGCCATATATTTTTAGAAAAAGAATTGCACTTTTTGTCGTACAAGCAATTCACATTTAATTGGTCTTACTCCTGTCCGGGCACTTCGGGAGGGTGTTCTACTGGTGGTTCTTTTGGTATCTCTGGTGGTTTTTCTGTGGGCGGCAGGTGATGTGTTTCGAGACTGGTCAAGAAAATGACCTTGCGAAGGTTAAGCCAGGTTTCATTAAATTTCCATTTTTTCCAATTTTTTAGGAAAGCTTTATATAATCGGGTGCGTTCTCTTTCACGGTTTTTAATGAGATATTCAATTCCGGGTTTGATGCGGTTGTAAGGGCTTGAATATCCATAAAAATCACGAATCCGTTTCATTTCTTTATTCATGAAAATGGGCAGGAAATCGATCCATACGTCACTGTCATGGATGTTGCCTAAATACTCCTGTGATTGTCGAGCAATATCGAGGGCGCAGTCTGTTTCATGTTTGTAAAGGTTGGAAAACACCTCTAATGCATAGCGGAGCTGTTTAGCGCTTATACGCATCTGGTGCAGTTCTTTCACGCGGGCGGGATCGAATATAAAAACCTCATAAAAAATAAATTCATCCAGCCGGGTTTGTATTTGCTTGTATCCCAATCGATATAGCTCTGAAGAGAAAAATATTTCACCAGCGCTGTTTTCAAGTGCGGCTTCTGCCCATGTGTTCATTTCAACTATAGATGTGCTGTCGAGAATCAGCCCGGTGATCTTTTTTGTGTTTTCTTGTTTCTGCTTGCGTTTTTGCTTCAATCGCATACGGATTCGGCGGAGGCCAGAACGGATCTTGTTATCTTCGGTGGATTCATAAACCTCATCGATTAAGTCAATCTGCACGTCGAGATCACGGACACTGCCGAAGGATTTGGTGATCGTGCGGATATCCTTTTCCCAGGATTTAAATTTTTTGTTTGGTAAATATTCTGAGAATATATTTAATACGGTGTGTATTCTCCGAGAGGAAACACGCAGGTCATGAATATCTTCGATGCTGCTGCGTTTCAGGATGTTCCGTGCAGTTTTCTTTAGCGTAATAATATTTGGCAGCAATTCTATTGCGCAGTACTGAATAATGCTTTTATTCTCTTTCTTATCCGCCATATTTTTCTGTTCCCTGCCTTATATGTGTTGCTCACTTGTTGTATTCATCAAGGATCGGTTGGATTTGGGTCATGATCTCGTCATTGGTTACTTTGATTGAACGATTTGCGTTTATGATGTGAAAATTAAATTCTTTGGCCATTATGCTGAACTGCTCGATCATACGGGTTTGATATTCCCGGAAACTATCATAAAGATTGTCAAGTTTGAGGATGTCCATTCCTGCTTCCCAGTAATTGAAACCGCGCCCATGCACAATCCGGGTGATGAGCGTGTCAATGTCTGCTTTCAGGTATAAAACCATGTCTGGCACAAGGGCGAAACCGTAAATGTTCCGTGCCCAAGAAGGATCGATTCCCCGCAATACACCACGGGCGATAATAGAATAAAAATACCGATCAGAAAGCACAATAAACCCGGCTTTTAGAGCTGGGATGATTTGGTTTTCAAGCCGATCGGCAAAATCTGTTGCATAAAAGAGACTATTTGTAAGTGGAAAAAGTTTATTGCCGCCTTTGGCTTCTTCAATACCTGGTTGGGTGAGGGGGGACCTGCTCAGGCCTGTATCTGAGACTGCATATCCGCTTTTCTCCAACCACTTCTTTAGCAATTCAATCTGCGTGGACCGGCCGACCCCATCTGTCCCTTCCACAACAATCAATTTGCCGGGCAGGTTCTTAATTTTCTTATAAGGAAAACCAGATCCGTAAAATTTAGTGGGTGCCATTTTTCACCTCTGTTCGTGAGGTGCTGACTGGGTTCTTTTGACGACGCGCATAATTTCGCGCAGATACTACAGGGTTCGGTAATCCTTTCCATCCCTTCAATACTTTATTTACCAGTCTTCTTACATCCTTTTGTTGTTTATACACTGGTCGGGTGGCATCTAAAACTTCAAACCCGAACTCACCAATCATTTTTTCGTACTCTTTTAATATTTTTCCCTGGAATAAACGAAAGCTTGCAATTCGCTTATCAGAAAGATTCAGGTCCATGCCTGCTTCGTAATATTTAAGTTTAGAACGTGATGATGTTATGCGCTCAACCGCATCATCCAAGGGGACATCAAAATAAAGGACCAGGTCTGGAAGAAAAGCGAAGGAATATAAATTGCGGACCCATTTACGCCCCACACCACGAGCGACATCTCGGGCAAAACCGGTAAATGCGTAACGGTCTGCAAGGACGATCACCCCTGCTTTGAGCATCGGTAGAAATTGATTTTCCCAGCGGTCCGCAAAATCAGCTGCCTGGATAAGACTAAAAGTTGTGGGAGTGAATACTTTTCCTTTTTTCCCCATTTTGGTTGTGTTTTTGACAAGCGGAGAAGAATTCCATTCACTGAAATAGACAGATCTCCCTTTCTCAGTGAGCCATTTATAAATCAGGTCAATTTGAGTGGATTTTCCGCTCCCATCGATTCCTTCTACAACAATCAATTTGCCCGTAAAATTATTTTGTTTTAACATAAATATTTCCTTGTTAAATAAAGGACTTGATTATTCTGATTATATCAAGTCCGAAATATTAAACTAATAAGAACTAAACAGTTTTTCTATGAAATTTTTTCACAGGGTAGTTCATTATCCGTTCTGTCCATTTCTAATAATTCTCCTGAAATGATGAATATTGTTCGCTCGCAAATGTTCACTGTGCGGTCAGCGAAACGTTCCAGGTTGTGGACTATCCATAACAGAAAACTGGCCTCATCAATTATTGATGGATTAGCGATCATGGCATTAACAATTGCTTTGTAGGATTTATTGAATAAATCATCAACTAAATCATCTTCATCTGGTATCTTGATCGCCAATTCCATGTTTTCGTTTACGAATGCAGATAAAGCACGGTGAAGCATGCTCACACCTAGATCAGCCATTTTTTCAATATCCCGAATTGGAATTGGAATGTCAGCCATTCCGAGCCGAATTGTGTTATTCGCAATTCCTTTTGCATAGTCGCCCATCCGTTCTAATTCATTGGACACCAAGAACATTGCGGATAACAGGCGCAGGTCATGAGCCAGGGGCTGCTGTGTGGCGAACAAGATCATGATTGCATTTTCGATAGCAAAACGTTTATCATTTATTGCTTGATCTTCTTCAATAATTATTCTTGCTGCCTCAATGTCTTTTTGTTTAAAAGCAACAACAGAATCGAGAGTGGCCTGTTCGACCATGCTCCCGAGTAAAAGAATCTCGTCTTTTATCTGTTGTATCTTTCTATTGTAAATTTCTCGTGCCATATATCACCTCTTCTAACCGAAACGGCCTGAAATATACTGTTCAGTGAGTTCTTCTCTTGGGTTAGTGAAAATAGTAACTGTTTCACCTGATTCAACTAAGTACCCAGCCCGATCTTCAGCCATATTAAAGAATAAAGTAAAGTCGGACGCGCGAGCAGCCTGCTGCATATTGTGCGTCACTATAACTATAGTATATTTTTCCTTCAACTGATGGATAAGGTCTTCAATTTTTAAGGTAGCAATCGGATCAAGGGCGGAGGCTGGTTCATCCATGAGGATCACCTCGGGTTCAACTGCTAGCGCGCGTGCGATGCAGAGCCTCTGCTGCTGACCACCGGATAATGCAAGGCCCGATTTATTAATATTATCTTTTACCTCATCCCAAAGAACTACCTGGCGCAAGCTTTTTTCGACGATTTCGTTCAGTACTTGCTTATCACGGACACCATGAGTGCGGGGGCCAAAGGCAATGTTATCGAAGATAGATTTTGGGAAGGGGTTCGGGCGCTGAAATACCATCCCTACTCGCTTCCGCAATTCAACCACGTCGGTTTTGTAAATACTCTCTCCATCTATTTCAATTTTTCCGGTTGTATGTACCGATGGAATAAGGTCATTCATCCGATTGAAGGAACGCAAAAATGTGCTTTTTCCGCAGCCAGAAGGTCCGATGATGGAAGTGATTTTATTAGCGGGAAAGTCTATCGTAATATCACGTAAAGCTTGAAATTTGCCATAGTAAAAATTGAAATTATTGACGCTGATTTTTAATTTTCCGTTATTGTAAGTTCCCATTATTTATCCTAATGTCCCGAAAATATTTTCACGAACTGCCGAGATGTGATATTGATCGCTAAATTCAAAAATATTATGATTATTATTAAAATTGCTGAAGTACCTAGCGCTTAGTCAATCGCAGTTTGACCATCGACGGCAGTTTCCACTTCGTATCCTTGATGCTTAAGGTTGTAAGCAAGTGTTTCTTGAAGGATGAGTTCATCTTCTACGATTAATATTTTTTCAGCCATTTGATCCAACAATTTTTTCTATCATATCAGTAAATTTTTCAGCAATCATTATCCGGTCAAAATTTTGCTCTAAATACACCTTACCGTGTTCACCGAATTTTTCTAGCTCGTTACGGTTATCGTACATTTCAAGGATAGCGTTTGCAATCGCGTGTGGATTGCCAGGTTCACAAAATAACCCGCAGTCAGCGGATTCAACGACTTCTCGTATGACACCATCGATTGCCAGGATGATTGGTTTTCCTGCAGCCATATAATCAAAAACCTTATTGGGATAGGTGGTTTTATACAGCTCGATTGGTTTCAAGATGGCGATGCATACATCTGATGACTGCAGATATTCAAAAATTTTATTTTTTGGAACCGGGTTTAAAAAATCTACGTTTGATAATTTTAAAGATTCAGCTAAGGCAATTAGATTGTTCTTTTCTTTTCCGTCACCAATGAAAACTACACCTATTTTCTCATGGTCTTCTATCATCTTGGCCGCTTGTAAAATTGTGGGGAGGTCATTAGACATTCCGTGAGCGCCAGCATAAAGAAGAATAAATTTATCTGTCCACCCTAACTTTTTACGGATTTGAACCGTATTTGCAGGAGAAAAAGCGGCTGCATCAGATCCATTGGGAATCAGCGTGATACTCTGCCCACCTTTTAATCGGACGTGTCCTAGATAACCCGGAGAATTAACTATGATCTTGTCTGCATGGTGGTAAAGAAACCTCTCTAACCATAATGACAAGCTTATTAATGTTTTGTTTTTTAAGACACCAACCGCTATTGCAAATGCCGGCCAGAGATCTCTGATTTCTAAAAGAAAAGGCACTTGTTTTAGTTTTGAAACGAGCCAGGCCGTGAAACTTTGAAAAATCGGGGGAGATGTCCCCCAAACGATATCTACATTCTTGATTTTCATTGAAATTATGAAAGAAGAAATCATAAATGAAAAATAACTAACCAATCGGTGGGCAAAGCTCTTATGCAGTGCGGGATATGTGTAGGTGCGATATATGGATATTCTGCCTTCCATCTCTGTTTCAACTTGCTTGTTTATTGTGTTTTTACCTGTCAGGTAGCTGACTGGGCTGGCGATGATGCTAATTTGATGGCCCCGTTCGGCCAGAAATCTTGCAAATTCATGGTGGCGGGTGCCACCAGGTTCGTTGAGTGCAGCAAAAGCTTGATGAATTAGAAGGATATGCATAGGTTGATTTTAATTGATTTATGAAAATGTAAATCGTGATGCGATTGTTAATGGTAAAGCATGAATAATTGAATAACGAATTGATAATGCTGGAATCTTATAGCCATATGTGGGAGAGAACCAACCCAATAAAGGTTCTTCTTGTGCTTCTCCTGAGACTGACTTACCCTTTTTGTAGAAGGTGAATTTTGAAGAGATGGTTTTTGTTTCAGAAGATATGTTAAGCATAACAGATCCGAAAGGGGCGGAAAGTGTACACGTGTTTCCGCTAAATTTCATTGGCCAATTAGGGAGCAGCCAATGCAGGTCGATTTGATATTCGTTTGATGACAAGCGAGATGAGAACACCAAATCTACAATTTCCCATTTCTTGGCTGAAATTCTTTTTAGTGTGCGCTGATGCACTACGTGTAGTTTTCGGTATCCATTATGGTTTGCGCATATCAGGTTATCCTTCTGGTCAATTAAGTTTGACTGCGCCCAGTCCAGCCAAAGGAAGCGTCCTGCTCGGAACATCTGATTTTTTCCATTAATCATAAGCGTGTTATGAACCAGCGTCTGTGACAAGCCATTATCCCATGGCGGCAGTGCATTGTACTGAAATGTTCCAGAATCAAGTGCGATGTTGTGTCCGTGATACCAAAGGTCAACATGAAGTTGATCGGCATGTGCTGGACGGGAGGTGAATCGAGTTGTCCGCAGAGAACCCCATGCATCTGAATTTCCGATACGAGGAGTTGAGGGATTAATTAAAAATGAAGGAGCTTTTTTATGATTTTCTTCGACTGATACCCCCAACCAAACGCATAGATCATCCCATGGACCAGGATCGAATGCGGGTTCATCTAAAAACACACGGCTAGCAGCTTGCAAAATTGGCCGGTAATCTTCATATGGTGTTGGGCAAAAAGGAAGAATCGAGGACCCGTCATTATGCCCAAGATTTGAAACTTGACCGGATATTGGATCAAGCTGGCACATAAGCCATTTTGAAGCATTAGACAGTTTCGCGTGAGTTTGGTTGCTCATTTTCCGGCTGCTGTTTTGAAGGAGTAATTTCATCCATAATGCGAGCGTGAGCATCAACCGGTGATAGTTATTTGAATGTTGTATGTATCCACCATCTTCTGAAATCTGATTATTCACTGCATTCTGAAACCATTTTAAACCGAGACGCTTCCATTTACTGGCGCGGGGATGTTCTGGCAGGAAAATTCCAGCGGAGAAAAGACCAACTGCTTCTGAAATTAGGTGATTATTATTCTGTGCTTTTGCATAGGAAATTGTGGGGGGAATACGATCAGCATGGTCAGCGATAGATTTATATAGATCCGTTTTTCGTTCACTGGTTGAAGATTTCGCGTCTTTGATCAGATTAATTGAAATAATTAATGCAATTAACCGGAGGGCAACTTCCTGTGCGGATTCCCAGTTGGGTCCCATGTTGAGCGGATTGGCTTCTGAAAATTCCGCATATTTTTTCCAGAAGAATTTTGCATACTTTTCTTCTTCTGTTAGATGAAATGCTTGAGCAAGTTTTATTGCCCATGAGAAACGGGCTGATTCCCAAATATATTTAATATCCTGATTTTCAGTTCCTGAATAAGGTGATATTGGCTGGCTCCAATGGTGCAGTTCGTGTTTGGGAGACAGATTTATTTTCGAATAATTAATTCCGAATTGCAGAAACTCTCCGCTTAATAT
This sequence comes from uncultured Pelolinea sp., assembly GCA_964540175.1. Lineage (GTDB taxonomy): Bacteria > Chloroflexota > Anaerolineae > Anaerolineales > Anaerolineaceae > Pelolinea. Next base: position 40,799 of record CAZILY010000001.1, read on the forward strand.
TTTTTCAGCCTGATTAATGGTTTCCGCGGTTGTTGTATTTTCCAATAAAACAGTTTCTTTGGTAGGCCAAAAATCAAACCAGGCGGGATTAAATAAAGAAGCGGATAGGGGTTGGTTTCGACTCACAACAGGTGTTAATAAGCGAAATAGCCCAATCTTTAATACGCACTGATACATTAAATAATTTAAATTCTCAAAAGGATCTATTTGGATAACAGCTTTGAGAGTTCTGATGAGTCGGGAAGCCATTTGTGGTTTATTTAGTGTGCATGAAATCTTTGATATTTATTGGTTTGCCAGTTTGCATTGATTGATCGCAGGCGAGGATAACATAAGCGGTACCGATTAGTTCTGTGTAAGGAATAGGTGCTTCAGTGTTTTTTATCACAGCATTCACAAATTTATCCCAGGCAGATGTGTGTCCTTTATCTTGTTTGAAATACTCTCGTTTCTTTATAGTAGTTTTTCCAAATAATTGTAATTTTCGGAAATCATCAAGGATACCTACTTTTCCTCCACAAAATACTTCCAGGTATTCCTTGCCTACTGATTTGTTTCCATTTGCCAAATAGGAGATCGTACCGATTGATCCGTCTGGAAAACTCATCGTGATCACAAAATTGTCGCGTGTATATTTACCGTTATCCGGCAGAGCTTGAGTATGAACACTTTCTGGAATTTGACCAACGAGAAAAACCATGTAATCAATAAAATGGCATCCTTCACCAATCAAGCGTCCGCCGCCTTTGGTTGGATCATGCAACCAATGGGAGGATGGAATGAAGCCGGCATTCACACGATAGTGAGCATAAATCGGCTCTACCCTATCTGTAAAAAAGGATTTTAATTGTACGGAATATGGAGCAAAGCGGCGATTAAACCCGACTGTAAGATAGGGGTGATTTTTTTTCTGAAATAATGGAATAATGTTTTCCAGTTGTTTCGTTGTTATTGCGAGTGGCTTTTCGCAATAGACATGTTTTCCTGCTTGAAGACCTTTTCTAACAAGATCGGCATGATCTGCGTGTTGAGTAAGGATGGTTATAAGATTTATTTTTTCATCTTTCAGAATAGTGTCTATGCGAGAATCAGCATAAGAAAAACCGAACTTTTTGGCGCTCTGCTGAGCGTTTAATCCTTTTGCTGAGATAATCCCAAGCAAATTAATATGGGGATTTTTCTTTATTGTTGGCAGGAAGACTGCATTAGCGTAATTTCCTGCACCTATGACACCAACATCCAGTTTCTTGCTTTTTGAAGATATATGTTTAGAAGAGAAAGTGATGATATTTTTCTCGGTTTGTTGGTTTTCTACCTCCGGATATGTGATGATGACACCGAGGTAATTTTGATTTTGTTTACCTGTGATTAGTGCATACGCTTCTTTGGCTTGTTCGATTGGGAAGCGGTGAGTGATTAGAGATGCAACCTCCAGCTTATTTTGTTTTAAGAGCCCTACAATCGCTTCTAAATTTCTGCCTTCGGTCCAGCGAACATGGCCGATTGGATAATCGCTGCCTATTTCCTCGTAGGTTTTATCGTATCGGCCAGGTCCGTACGAACGGGCGATTTTGAAAGTTAATTCTTTCTCATAATACTGCTTGCGAGGGATATCCATTCCAACAGCACCAATGGCGACAATATTGGCCCGGTCGCGCGCGATCTCTCCAGCTAATTCGACTGGTTCATTGGAAGTGGTATCCGCGCAAATGAATACATGGTCAAATCCACGGCCACGGGTCATTTGAATGAATTTTTCTTTAATATTTTTGTTTGTTTCTGCTCTAATGCCAACTTTTTGTGCGAATGCCAACCGTTCAGGGTTGATGTCCATTCCGATTACATCACAGCCAGAAGCTGTTAGTATTTGGGCAGTCAGCAGTCCCAGAAGCCCCATTCCAATCACCGCAGACATCTCTCCAACTTGTGGGTTCGCAAGTCTGATGCCATTAAGAGCTATTGCCCCGATGGTGGCGAAAGCACCACTTTCAAATTTAACTTCTTTCGGTAGGTGCGCGGCCAAGTTCTTTGGGACTAATGCGTACTCCGCATGCACCGCATAACTGCCGCCAGCACATACAACTCGATCTCCTGGTTTAAAACCATCCACGCCCTCTCCGACCTGCATCACTGTCCCCGCGGATGAATAACCCAGCGTAATAGGTTGATCCAAACGGTTGAACGCAGCATTTAATGTGGTTAGGATGCCCTCGCGTTTGGCTTTTTCAACAACCTGTTTCATGAGGTCTGGGCGAGATTGAGCTTTTCCTAAAAGATTTTTTTCCGCAAAAGAAACAAGCATACGCTCGGTACCAGCAGATACCAAGGATGCGGCCGTACGGATCAGGAGAAACCCAGGTTGAATAATTGGTACAGGTATATCTACAATCTGTGTTTCACCGCTTTTCATATTTTGAACTATTTGTTTCATCCAATCCTCATATGCATGACTGTAGTTGAGTTTGTTATTAAGATTATACCTATACTTTATGTAGGAATTAAAACAAAAAACATGTGATTTTTTCACATGTTTTTTGTTGGATTAATTATCTTTTTCGATTGTTCCAAATTTACTAAGGACAATACCGCCTAATCCAACAGAAGAGATCATCATGCTGATCATGAAACCGATGCATGGTAGAAAAGCCAGAAGGGTAGATCCCAGTCCAAGCAGAACAGCACCAGCAGCGGCTTCGGCTTCTTCAGGCCAATCTAATTTTAGCCAACGGGCGACATTGTCACCAATAACAAAGCTGATTCCAGCCCAACCCCAGATATTTGCTAATAAGAACGCGAGAATGAGGATGATGCCAATAGGGCTCAGACATATTGTGATTATCAGGACAAGGGAGACGATGGGTGCGGCGATCATTACCAGCAACCCGGCGCCCCACGAAACAACGACTTGTTTCTTGATACAGCGCGCAACACGCAAGGTTGGCTTTTCAAACAGAAAGATGATCAGAGCAGTTATGAAAATAAGAATTAAATTCTTAATTAATTGGAAAGCGATCCATCCAGCGGGACGCAGCCAACTTAATGTTTCTTCAAACCCCCCCACAATTTCGCTGCTCAACTTCATGGGAAAAGTGAAGGTGTTGATCTCCCCGGAAATATGCGCGCCCGGATCAACATTTATTTGATGAGCGATCTGGTTGATGCCGCCGCTGATGATCGCAGTTTCATAAACATGGGTGGTTCCTGCAAACACATGGATATCTCCAGTAACACTCCCGGAGATATCCATCTGACCGCCAATGAGGCTAATATCGCCAACGACAGCTGCGCCGTCTTCAATGACGAGGGTTGTTCCTATCCCAACAATATTGCCATCTACCTTCTCGTGTTTTTTAAGTACATAGATATCGCCCATTAAGAACTGACTCGGGTATGTTGTGAAAAGGGCTTCCTCTTCATCAACGCTGAATCCGCTTCCCGTGCAAGCACTCAAGAGAAGGACTGCAAGTAAGAAGGGAAGGAGTTTAGCTTTCTGAGATCTCATTTGTTTGTAGTTTCCTTTGCTTCAGATTCCATATGAAAAATATTCCGACTATTACAAAAGAGTTGAGCAGACCAAAGTAGATGAAACCGGCGGTAATAGGCACTGCAATTGGAAGGCGGGTGAGCCAATAGCCAATAGTTGATAAACCGTTTGTTATCCCCATAACTATTTCCAAGATCGTCGTAAACCCATTAGCAAACATTTGCATAAACGATTCACTAATAAGCATGTAAATAATCGAACTGACGAAAGCAAGCAATACCAATCCGAATAAATTCAAGCGATGGCGCCGTACTTTTTCTATTTGGCATTTTCTAATGCGAGTTTTCTGCCAGCGGCCTGTGAACCCCTGTGTTGGAATTTGCATAGTGGATTGCGTAATTAATTGCTTACTGGCAACCCAACCTCTGAGTAGTAATTGGCAGCTTTTACAGACTTCGAGATGCGCGTCTAATTCATGCTGCTGTGCATCTGAGAGAGGTGCATCATCGAGGATCCAATTTTCATATTGTTTGTGTTTCATGGCGCCTTCCTTCCATCTTTAAATTGCTTTGTGTTTCTGTCCACTGTTTTGACATATGTTTCCTAGCCCGGTGAAGTCGACTTTTTACAGCGCTTTTTGATATTGATAGCGACTGGCAAATTTCGTTTTCAGAGTACTCATGCCAATAGCGGAGGATCAATACTGCCCGGTCATTTTCACTTAATTGAGCCAACTGATCCTGAACCTTATCAGAGAATTCCACATGTACGATAGTGGATTCTGGGCTTGGAGCTGGGTCTTTTGCAGCGAATTCGATAATCTCATCCAGATCCATTGTTGGCAGTCGTTTGCGCCGCTGCTGATCGATGCAGTAGTGTGCAGTAATAGATAGCAGCCAGGTGGCGAAAGAACGTTTCATGTCGTAGCGGTGCAGATTTTTATACGCACGCCAGAATGATTCCTGTGCCGCATCTTCCGCTGCCTGTGGAGTACCAAGCATTCGGTAGCATAAATTATGTACCGGATTCTGGTATGTCTCTACGATCTGTGTGAACGCGTCTTGATCACCTTCCCGGGCGAGCTTGATGCATTCGGCTTCAGTCAATCCCGTGAGTTTCTCTGTCATTGTTTTCTACGCTTATATACGGAAAGCCAAAGAAAAGGTTTCAACAACAAAATTCGATATCTGGATTAGGATTTTCCAGGTGATGGTACATATTACGATTGGTTGTCATATTTTATTAAAAAACTACTTCTTCTTTACCGGATAGTTTATTTTTAATGCGCTGGATGACTATGTCCAGATGTTTTGCTTTATGGACAAAGTCAAGATCATCAGTCCGGATGGTTAGAACTGGGCATATATCAAAAGACTCCATCCAATCATCATAATAGGATTCGAGCAGGGAAAGGTAATCAGCAGTAATACTGGATTCAATGTCACGACCGCGTTTGTGGATACGCGCCATGAGTGCATCCACAGGGCAGCGTAAGTAAATGAGCATCGAGGGTTGGGGCAGGGTGGGAATAAGCAAATTAAATACACTTTGATACGTGTGATAATCCAATTCTGATAGGTTTCCCAAATGGTTCAACGCCCGGCAGAAGATGTAGGCATCCTCATAGATGCTGCGGTCAATGATCGCTGATCGTGGATCAGCGGCCATTTCCTGATGCTGTTTGGCGCGGTGGCCGAGAAAGAACACCTGCAGATGAAAGGACCAGGTTTTCATGTCTTTATAGAAATCGGGCAGGTAGGGATTATCCGCTACGGATTCATAGGCGGTTCGCCAACCAAGGCGTTCTCCAATACGTTCCGTGAGTGAAGTTTTTCCAGAGCCGATGTTTCCGGCTACTAAAATGAGATGTTTAGGCATGGTTAATCCCTCGCAAGATTTATTTTCTTAATTATAGGACAGGAGAAGTTAGAGAACGAGTTATTGGCAGGAATGTCAAAGGAAACGAGAATCATGATCTGAGTACTTTAGATTGGGGCAGACTTATTAATCTTTTTTTGGTAAATATGGAATACTATAGGGAATAAGCGCCAATTTTGGGTAGATATTGTGATGGTCTAGAAGGGTTTGTTGGTATCCACACATAATCAAGTGATACCTTCAACATTTCATCTAGCACTCACTATACCCGCAGGCATAACATTTGCGGCAGCCCTCCTC
>CAZILY010000001.1:46560-66972 GCA_964540175.1 uncultured Pelolinea sp.
GGGAGAGGAGAGGCGCAGGATGTAAGATATCAACCGGCCAATGGCTTCGCCATCAGCAGCTACATCAGAACCAGCTTTCGCAGTATTAATAAAGACTTCGAACGGTTGCGAGCTGCCGTTCTCATTGACTGTGACAAAAGTCTTTCCGACCGGGGTTTCTACACCAAATGTGAAACCCGGCAGGTAGCGCGGACGCGGTTTTTTGGTGCGGTTAAGGTATATTGGTTCCAAGGCGTCAGATTCCTTGATCCAGATAGGAATGTGTGTTTCGGGTGCTGCGGGCGTGACCATTTCACGCACGTCATCAATGGTTTTTTCGTGTGTTTGAAGAACCTCTTGTTCACGGGATCCAGAAACATATACTGTGATACCCTTGCAGTTTTGTTTCCATGCCTGCAGGTACGCAGAGGCAATATCCTCTGCCCGCGCATTGCGAGGAAAGTTGATTGTTTTAGAGATGGAATTGTCCACAAAGGCCTGCATGGCAGCTTGCATGTGAATATGCTCTTCAGCAGCGATATCCATAGAGACGACAAATACACGCTTGATCTCCTCTGGAATGTTAGAGATATTCTGACATGAGCCAGCATGCATCACGCGCTCAATAATTGATTGGCGTTCTGTTTCACTAATATCAGCGTTGATGAGTGCCTCCTCAAAAAGAGGTGAGGCATAGGTTAGTTCGAGATCTTTCCCATTGTCATTAACATGACGTGTGTAGGCCAAAGCGAAAACGGGTTCACAACCATAACCTTCACAACCAGCAACTGTACCAGTAGTACCAGTGGGCGCGATGGTAGTTTGAGCGGCATTGCGCAAACCGTACTGACTAATTCCGTTAATAATAGTATTCCAGTCCAGTACAGGCCGCCCAAATTGGTTTTCATACGTTACAGCGGTTTGTGTGGGCAGCCATTTTTGATCTTCTGGATCGTAAATACTTCCGGTGATAGCGGGAAATGATCCGCGTGTTTTTGCGAGTGCGATGCTTTCCTGCATGGCATGAAAACGAACGAATTCCATGATCTGAGAAGCAAACGCTTGACCGTCAGGGGATCCATACCGGATACCGGCATGAAACATAAGGTCAGCTAACCCCATGATGCCCAAGCCAAGGCGGCGAGCACGCAGTGCATTTTCTTTTAATTTTGGCACTGCGGGTACATATGCATTTGCATCAACAACATCATCAAGGAAACGGGTTGAGAGATGGATATCCTCGGCCAGTGACTTCCAGTTAATCTTTCCGCTTTCCATACCGTATTGGGATAGATTAATTGATCCAAGGCAGCAGTTTTCGTATGGGCCAAGCCACTGTTCGCCGCAGGGGTTGGTGGATTGAAGGTGATAGAGATGGGGAAGTGGGTTTCCGCGGTTTGCGGCATCAAGGAAGAGCAGTCCTGGCTCCCCGTTATGGTGTGCTTGGCGCACGATCAGGTTGAAGAGCTCGCGCGCGTTTACGCTGCGGTGTGTGATGATAGGAATGCCAGCTGTTTCTGCTTCTTCAAAAGTGCCGGAGAATTCTCGGTAAGCGGGATGGTGTACGTCAGGAAAGCGCAGTTCCCAGGGTGCATCGTTCTCGACAGCGCGCATGAAAGCGTCGGTGATGCCGACAGAAATATTAAAGTTAGTGATCGCGTTCTCGTTTGTCTTGCATTGGATAAATTCTTCGATATCTGGATGATCCACACGAAGGACAGCCATGTTAGCGCCGCGGCGAGTACCGCCTTGGGCGATCTCACCAAAGGCGTTATCATACACACGCAGGAATCCGATTGGGCCGGTGGCTTTACCGGAAGATGCTTTCACGATCGCACCGCTGGGGCGCAGGGAGGAAAACGAGAATCCGTTCCCGCCGCCGGTTTGCTGGATTAGAGCTGCGTTCCGCAGAGTCTGGAAGATGCCATCTGAACGGCGGCCCATGTCATCTGAAATGGGCAGCACAAAGCAAGCTGCTAACTGCCCAAGAGGGGTGCCTGCACCAGTGAAAGTGGGAGAATTTGGAAAGAACCGTCTGGTTGCAAGCAATCTGTAAAAATCGGAAGCGCGCATTTCGACATCATCGCCCCAAGTTTTTTCAACTTTCGCAACGTGGTAAGCTACCCGCCAGAACATCTCTTCAGGAGTTTCAACGAGTTCGCCGTTATCCCCTTTGCGGATGTAGCGGCGGGTGAGTACTTGATAAGAATTTTCACTTAATTCGGCCAAAGGAAGACCTTCAGGCAGAGGTGGAGTATGAAGAAACTTGCTGTGGGTGTGTGGATTTGGGTGAGCCATGATTATTGCCCCTCAGCGATTAGCAGGCGGTTGATCTCATCCAAGATATCATTTAAACTATTCAATGGTAAGTATACGGTCGCGTAGCGAATGTATGCGATTTTGTCCAAATCATGAAGACCATTAATTACAAGGTCTCCAATTACCCTGGAAGGGATTTCCAATTTGCTCATCTTCTGCAATTGAGATTCCACTTCCCCGGCTAACCGTTCCATTTCAGCGGCAGGAACTGGGCGTTTAGTACAGGCGATGCGAATTCCTCGCATCAATTTATTCCGATCGAATTCTTCGCGCATATTGTCCTTTTTTATGATGAGGGGTGTGGAGAGGATCGCCCGTTCATAAGTGGAAAAGCGTTTGTTGCAGTCTTCGCATTCCCGTCTGCGGCGGATGCCACCTTTGGAGCCGTGTGTGGTATCAATTACTTTTGTATTCTCACTTTCACAGTGTGGACAGCGCATTTATTTCTCCAAATTGGTAATCAAAATCCCTTCCCTAAACTGGCTGCAGTGCTGTGCGGGATTTTGAATAAAAACCCCCACATGTGGGGGGTGAACTCTGATGATGCCTTTATGTGTGCATCAGTATAGCATAGTGGGATTTTCTTCACAAGCAATTTGAGAAAAGAATCCTTAAAGAAAGAGAAAAATTAATATTAGGGGATAAGTGTGGCGGGGTATGAGCAGGCAGAGATACCCATACCCCGCACTTAAGGAGAAAACTGTGGTGGTTAGTAATTATTTTTGACTTCTAATGCGCAAATATGCGGGTATTTCGACCTCATCTGTATTGTAAACCTGTGAAGCGAATTTTACGGAATCACGCTGTGATGGGTTCTCCTTGTCCTCATTTTTTGGTGTGCCAGCTGCTTTATCCATGGTTTCGGTAAAGCGTGTGCGCTGCACGCGTGTGCGCATACTGGTTGAATCAAAACCAGTCGCAATGACTGTCAGGCAGATTTCATCATTGAGCTCTGGATTGATGACTGCGCCAAAGATTAGGTTGACATCCGGGTGTGCTGTTTCCTTGATAATGGCTGCAGCCTGATTGACTTCCATGAGGGTGAGATCGTCACCGCCGGAAACGTTGAATAGAATACCGCGTGCTCCATCGATGGTGATGTCGAGCAGTTCGCTGGAGATAGCCATCTCAGCAGCTTTCCGCGCACGGTCCTCACCTGAGGCACGCCCTACAGCCATAAGAGCAGCGCCGCCTTCGGACATGATTGTACGCACATCAGCGAAGTCGAGGTTGATGAGTCCGGGCACAGTGATTAGTTCAGATATACCTTGGATTCCCTGCAGGAGAACATCGTCTGCAACCTTGAAGGCGTCATGTAGTGATGCGCGCTTATCAACGATTTGAAGCAGGCGGTCATTTGGGATAACGATGAGTGTATCTGTCTGATTTTTTAAGTTCTGGATGCCGAGCTCTGCAGATTGCATGCGGCGAGATCCTTCAAATGTAAATGGGCGTGTAACAACACCGATGGTGAGGGCGTTGATCTCCCGTGCAATCTGAGAGATAATTGGAGAAGCGCCAGTACCTGTGCCGCCGCCCATACCTGCAGTGATGAAAACCATATCACTGCCTTTAAGGACATTGTATAGATCATCCGCAGATTCCTCGGCAGCTTTTTTCCCCATTTCAGGTACACCACCTGCGCCGAGTCCGCGTGTGGTCTTGTCACCAATACGGACACGGGTTTGTGCTAAAGACTGAGTAAGTGCCTGAGCATCCGTATTAACAGCGATGAACTCGATGCCCTGGATGCCCTCGGCGATCATGCGGTTAACGGCATTGCAGCCGCCACCGCCGACCCCAACTACTTTTATTCGGGCAAATGTTTCTGCTTGTGGTTGTTTGTTGTATTCCATTTTCTCCTCCGTTATGTTTTTTACAATACCTGTTCTAATATAATTATTATTAAGCCCTACGGCAGTAACCGTTTGGCAAAATCCCTGAATTTTTCCCAAAGATCATTTGGCAGTGGTGGCGCTTTTGATGATTTTGGTTCAATCGCTTCTTCCATTAACAGCGCCCAGTGCAGCAGACCGACGCTGGTGGAATATGCAGGTGAATACAATTGATCAACCAACCCATAGAGATTCTCCGGTTGGGCAATACGTACAGGCAGCCCCAGCACCTCAGCGCCTAATTTTCGGATACCCGGCAATAAACTACTTCCCCCGGTGAGCACAATACCCGCTGGCATCAAACCATCATACCCGGAGCGTTTTATTTCTTGCAGGACGAAGCGAAAGATTTCTTCTACACGTGCTTCAATGATGTAAGCAAGATCGCGGCGGTTCATTTGGACGGGGTTATCCTCGCCAAAAGCGCGCACGCTGAATAATTCTTCTGACCCTACCTCATTTGAGAGTGCATGGCCGTATTTTTTTTTAACTTCTTCTGCCTGATTCAATGAAAGTCGCAGGCCATGTGCGATATCGGATGTGATCAAGCTCCCACCGACAGAAATGACCATGGTGTGCCAAACATCGCTGTTAATATAGATTGCCAGGTCGGTTGTCCCGCCGCCGATGTCGCATACCATCACTCCCAACTGCCGTTCGGTTTCGGTGAGCACTACTTCTCCAGAAGCGAGAGGATTAAGGACAAATTGCAGCACCTGTACCCCGGCTGCTTCGGTTGCCTGACGGATATTTTCCACTGTGGTCTCTGCTGCCGTAATAATATGTGCTTCCACTTCCATACGATAGCCGTGCATTCCAACTGGATGGCTGATGCCATTTTGACCATCTATACTGAAACCTCGTTGGATCACGTGAATCACCTCGCGATTGTGGGGGATCGCCACGGACTGCGCGGATTCCAACGCACGGTGGATATCAGATTCTCTTATAATGCCGCCATTCACACCTGCTGTACCCTTGCTGTTAATAGAAGAGACATGTGATCCAGCGAGACTTACCCAGGCAGAACGGATTTCATATCCGGATGAACGTTGTGCTTTTTCAACGGAGCGTGCGATTGCTTTGGTCGCATCTTCAAGATTAATCATCACACCACGCTTCATACCTCGGGATGGTTCGATTCCAACACCCATAATTCGAAGAGTGTCATCATCTTCGACCCGCGCCACAAGTGTGCAAATCTTCGTTGTGCCTATGTCTATACCAACAATTGTTCTATCTTCCATATTTAATCTTCCAGTCTAAAATAGGGCGCATGCAAGAATTCAACGCTTACCATGCTGGGTTGAATGCCCTGCTCTTCTAATTTACGCACGATGGTTTCATACATTAACATTTTGTCATTGATGTTTTCCAGTTTGCTGCCAATAAACACGTCCCAACCGCGTATATCGCTCCAACCAATACCGCGTTTTTCCTGATAGAGAAGCACGGATTCCTCTGGCATCCAGGCGTTTAATTGCAGAATTGCTGTTAGCAGGTTTCCGTCAATCTGTTTTGGAATTGAGAAGAACACCAGATGATCTAAATTGTCTTTGAATTTCGGTTTATCACGAATGATATTTTCGGTAGATGCATTTTCCTTATTTACCAAGCGGTAGGAAGGTAAGGCGTCTGCTTGAATGGTGAGCATTTGGTTTGCTTCACCACGCGCGGGGATCAGATATCCTTCCGAATCTATCCAAAGCAGATCATCTTTTAACTGCCAGGCGATCATTGGCTGCCGTTCAACCACACGAATGGATACTTGTGCAGGTAAGGATAATTTGACCTGGATATCTCGAAATTCTGGAAAGTGCTGGTATATGAGCTGGCAAACTTTTTCGGGCTCCAGTGTGAAAATATGCTGCCCATAGATTTCTAAAAAACCAAGAACCTCATCTTCTTGCAATCGCTGTAATCCTTCGATGCGAATCGTACTTACTTTGTAGTCAGGTGACTGCCAGGCAGTTAAGATTGCGAAGGAAAACATACCGGCAAGTAGGAAACTCAGCAATCGCCAACCAATTCTAAAGAAGCGGTTAACCTTTTTCGCGTGTTGAGCAGCGTCGGTTTTTTGGGAAGCAGATTGTCCATGTGCTGCAGACGTTGAAGAAGACACCGGGTCAGTAATTCGGCGGGAAGCCTTATTGATCCAGGTTGTGCTTTCTTCTTTCAGCCTGCGGCGTACTTTGTCAGAACGCCTGCGTGGTTGACGCTTCTGCATAAAATTTAGTCTCCGAAAGTCCTTTTACTCTTATTGCGTTCCTGTTTTCTTTCAAATGCCAGATTGATTAATTCGTCAATCAAATCAATGTAGGAGAGTCCTCCTGCTCCCCATAACTTGGGATACATACTGATAGAAGTAAAACCGGGGATGGTGTTGACTTCGTTTAGATATAGTTCATTTGTATCTTTATCAAGTAAAAAATCAACGCGAGCTAATCCTGCGCAATCAATTGACCGATAGGTTTTTACAGCCATTTCGCGGATACGCTCAATCAGTTTTTTAGGGATAGGCGCTGGAATGAATAATTCTGAATCTCCATCCAAATATTTTGCGTTGTAACTGTAGAATTCATCGGACGGTTGGATCTCTCCGGGAATGGAAGCACGGCAATTTTCGTTGCCAATTACGCTGACCTCGATCTCGCGAGCGTTTAGGCCGCGTTCGATGAGAATACGGCGGTCATAACGAGCGGCATCCATAATGCCTTCCAAGAGGTCAGAACGGTTTTTGGCTTTGGTAACGCCAACTGAAGAACCCAGATTAGCTGGTTTTATAAATAGTGGATAAGGAGCTACTGCTTCGCATTTTTCAATGATTGTTTCTATGTCTTTCTCGACATCTTTGCGGGTGCATGTGATCCAATCAACAACAGGGATATTGTTTGAGCGCATCACGTCTTTGAAAATACTTTTATCCATTCCAACAGATGATCCCAAAACGCCCGCACCGACATATGCGACATCGGCCATTTCAAAGAAGCCCTGCAGAGTTCCATCTTCTCCAAATGTTCCGTGGAGTACAGGGAAAACCACATCTAATTCTGTGACTGGTTGGATTGTTTCAGAATTACCGACAGTTGATCGCTTAAACAGAACCGTGCTGCCTGGCTCTGGTAGCATAAAGACACGATACAATTTGTCGGTATTACCTTTTTCTAATGCTTCTAGTGTGTTTTCTCCTGACCACCAAATACCGTCGTGATCAATGCCGATCTGTGTGACATCATATTTTTCTTCATCGAGAACAGATAATACTGAATGTGCGGACATAAGCGACACTTCGTGCTCGCCGGACCGTCCTCCAAAAATTACCCCTAGTTTGATCTTTGTTTTCATTTGTGTACCACCGTTGATCTTCTTTCTGGTTGTAAGAATTTTGGGAGGTTATCCCATTTTCCCAACACCTCTATCTCTGGCAACAGCTCGATTCCAAATTTTTTTTCTACCGTATTCCTCGCAAGAACGAGGAGATCAAATACATCTTGTGCAGAGGCACTATTTTGATTGATAATGAAATTCGCATGTTTTGGGCTGATGATTGCACCGCCGAGTGTTCTGCCTTTGAGACCTGCTGCTTCAATTAACCTTCCCGCCGAATCATCGGGAGGATTTCGGAAGACAGATCCTACGCTGGCACCAGGGGGTTGTATCTTTGCTCTCCTAGAACGGAAATCATTAATTTTGGATTTGATCTGTTCTACTTTTCCTGATTTCACATGAAATAATGTAGAAAGAATAACTGCTGATTCGCCACTGCGTTTTAGCTTGCTGGATCGGTAGGTATATTCCAGCTGACTGCATCCCCACGTTTCACGGCCGGATTCTTTGTGAAGAATATCGGCGGAAATTAGGTTTCGACTAATATCTTTTCCAAAGGACCCTGCGTTTCCATAGACTGCTCCTCCAACTGTGCCAGGGATAGTTGCAGCCCATTCCATCCCACTCAGTCCGCGCAGGGTGAGTTTCTTTCCCATATTGACCATCAGAGCACCGGATTCTGCCCATATTGTGTAGGGGCGTGTGCGTGTGTTGACCTTGATGTTATGGGCGTGGTTGATAATGACTATTGCGCGCAGCCCCTCATCACTGATCAGCAGATTTGATCCGCTTCCCAACACGTATAACGGAAGACCCATTTTCCAGATAACAGAAACTATTTCCGCGAGCTGACTAGGACTGTGTGCGATCATTAAAGCATCTGCGGGGCCACCAACATTCATGGTGGTGAAATTTGAAAGGCGAACATTCTCCTGGAGTTTAGATCCAAAAGTTTCACGCAGTGATTTAAGTGATGTATCGTTGATGATCATACTTTCTCTTTTTCTTTGAAGTAATTCAGCACATTCTGGCTGATCTGGTTTGCATCACCTGCGGAGAGAACGAGCAGAACATCTCCACTAGAAAGATTTTTCATAAGAAATTCGGATACATCTTGTAATTGAGCGATATACCGAGCATCCGGGTGGTTCATATTTTCGACAATTGTTTTAGATGAAAAAGAGCGAAGTTTCTCCCGTGAAGCATAGATTTCTGTGACAATAACATGATCACTTTTTCCAAAAGATTTTGAAAAATCATCAAATAATTCTTGTGTGCGGCTATATGTGTGCGGCTGCCAAACTGTCCAAATATTTTTATTTGGATAGCGGTTGCGTGCAGCTGAGGTGGTTGCCTGAATCTCTGTGGGGTGATGCGCGTAGTCATCAATGACGGTAATTCCAGCTTCTATACCGAGAATGTCGAATCGGCGTCCAGTTCCACTGAACTGTTTTAAAGCAGTAATCGCTTTTTGGGTTGAAAGACCGATGGTATCGACAACTGCCAATGCGGCAGTCGCATTGAATGCATTATGTGTTCCGGGCACAGATAAAATTGTCGGCATGCTATTAGGACTATTTTTTTCAGGATGAGTCTTGATAATCTCAAAATTGACACCACGGCCAGGTGTGTGATGGATGTTTTCTATCTTGTAATCGCAATCTGATGATGTTCCGTATGTGATAATTTTTTGGTTTTTTTCAATTTTCATCAATAGTTGAGTGATGCCAGGATGGTCCAGACAAACGATGAATGTTCCATCGGATTTTAATTTTTGGCTTAGTTTAAAAAATGACTCTAGATATTCTTCTGAGGTGGGGAAGCAATCTGGATGGTCATGTTCAATATTGGTGATAACAAGAATATCTGGCGTGAGGCCGAGGAACATTCTGTCGTATTCATCCGCTTCAATGATGAAGTATTCTCCTTTGCCTGCATGGGCGTTACTGCCAAGGTTTTTTGCTGAACCCCCGATGACGTATGATGGATCGTTACCCAGGGTAGATAAGCACCATGAAATCATGGCAGTAGTGGTTGTTTTTCCATGTGTTCCGGCGACAGCGATCACTTTAAATCCAGCAGTCAAATCCTCTAAAAAATCTCTGCGTTTGAGAACTGGGATGTCCGCAGCGAGGGCGGCTTTGACCTCGGGATTGCTATCTGGAATTGCAGAGGAGCGAATTATGATATCTGCGCCAGAGATGTTTTTTTCATCATGTCCGATGGTAACAGAGATGCCGAGGTCGATCAGTTCTTGACCCAAGGGAGAGATAAGCATATCGGAACCACTGACCATATTGCCTCTTTCAAAGAGTACGCGGGCAATGGCCGATAATCCTGTTCCGCAGATTCCGATCAAATGATAATGTACCATCAGATGAATACCACCAATACAAACATGAATGACACCGCAATCGCGAAATATATTAATGGAGTGACGAGCCAAGTTGGCGGCAGCAGTTGAATTAACTGCAAGGCAGCTTCACCAGCGGGTGTTCCAGCGATGGGCGCTAAGATGAATGAATATGGATAATTAGCTTCATGAACGAAATACCAGAGGGAACCAAAGATCATAAATCCATTAATACCACCGACCACGAACCCAAGGATGATGTCTTGCAAGCGATCGCGGCGGAAGCGCTGGCTCTGGTTGAACATTGGCAGATTGGGTGTTTGGTATCCACAAAAAACGATTCCTCCGACTACAATGGCTTTAAATCCAATTTGAGAAGTTACCGGACTGTTGGTCATATAAGATTCGACAGCTGGCACATAGGACTGTAGGACAGTAAGGACATATAAACCTAAAAATACACTAAAAGTTGCTATCACTTCCTTTGCCAATCCGCGTATCGCACCGATGAGGGCGAATATGAAAATAAAAATATAAAATAGCATTGCCAAACTTACCATTATCTTCCTCCAGTAACCCGTGTATTTTGTCCAACTTCTAAAAGCATATTGGCGATAGATTGCTCAGCATCAGCAACTGCCAATTTTCTTAAATTCTTTCGCATGCTTTCTATCTTTTGTATATTAGGAATTGTTTTAGTGATTTTCCTGTACAGTTCTGTAGATAAATTTTTGTCTTCGATGATTTCAGCTCCTCCTGCGTTGACCAGGTACTCAGCGTTCTGCTGTTGATACTGCCAGGCATGTGGGTAGGGAACCATAATTGCGGGAAGACCAAAGTAAGGGAGTTCACCGATAGTTGAAGCACCAGCCCGGCATACTGCGAGATCTGCAGCAGCGAAAGCAGCGCCTATATCCTCATGAAGAAATGGAAAAGCGTGATAACGGGGGGATCTAAACGAACTATCGGCTTTTATTATTGTCAAAACATTTTCCCAGTTATCCACTCCTGTTATATGGATCACATGCATTTCCTCAGTCAATTTATTAAGGACGGGCATTAATGCCTGGTTTATTGAGCGTGCACCTTTGCTGCCGCCAAAGACAAGCAGCACTTTTGCCTTGGGGGGGATGTTAAAGTGTGCCCGGCTTTTTTTGCGGTCCCATTTTTTAATCTCTTTTCGCAGAGGATATCCGGTGATTTTTACTTTGTTCTTTTCTTGGATATACCGCAGTGATTGGTCAGTGCTGACAGCAATGCTGTTGGCTGACCGCATAATGATTTTTAATGCCTGACCAGGTTCAATGTCTGGAACGAAAACGACAGATGGAATATTGCGGGCAGCTGCTGACATTGGAATTCCCAGGTAACCGCCAGTAAAAAAGATCACATGTGGTTTGAAATCACGAATAATTGCCTTCGATTCCAACCAACCCTTAAATAATTGCAGGGAGTTTTTAGGCAGGCGCAGGATGTCTATACCGTGGATACCGGCAGCAGATATGGCCTTAAAGGGAATCTGGTATCGTGCCAGAAGTGTTTCCTCCATACCGCTGCGGCTGCCAACCCACAGCACTTCTTCCGTTTTATTTTTTAGTGCTTGAAGAACGGCGAGCGCGGGATACACTCCGCCACCCGTCATTCCTGCGCAAACTAATAACCGCATTCAGTGGTCTCCCTTCTTCTTTATTTGTTTTAATAGCAGTCTGGCGGGCAACACTCATAATGATACCGACGCCAACCAAAACCATGGTTAAGCTTGACCCTCCATAACTGATGAATGGCAACGCGTTTCCTGCGAATGGAAGCAAATTTACCAAGACACTCATATTAATAAATGCTTCCAGAAATATCCAAACGGTAATACCTGATGCTAGCAAACGTCCGAGAAGGTCGGGGGACTGTTTTGCTATTGTTAATCCTCTCCAAAGGAAAATAACAAACAAAATAATGACAAAACTAGCCCCAACAATTCCGGTTTCTTCGGCAATTATTGAGAAAATTGAATCAGTTGGGGCAACTGGCAGGCCGGTGAATTTAGTGTTCGCACGCCCAATTCCTACACCGAAAATGCCGCCATTGACGATGGCTTCAAAAGACCGCACAAGGTGATACGAAGCCATTTTCGGGTCCTGCATCCCTTGGATAAAACTTGTGATGCGTTCTTTTCCGGTACTATAGAAGAAAACAGAAACCATTCCCACAATGAGAGAAATGAATAACGCGGGGATTATCTGTCGCATTTCACCACCCGCCATAAAAAACATCAATCCGCCAATGATGAAGATGGTTATAGCCGCACTCAGATCGGGTTGGAACAAGATCAACGCACTTGCGATCCCCAAAATACCTGCCATTGGAAGCATTCCGAACGTAAAGTGGTGAAGTAAATCCTTTTTTCCATGCAGCCAGAAGGCAAGGTAGATAATCACAACAAGTTTGGCCAATTCAGAGGGTTGGATAGAACCTTGGAAGAGACCTCGCCGTGCGCCTAAACGCACTTCATTTACGTAAAAGATTACCAGGAGGAGCATAATGAGTGTAATGATCATCCCGGGGATAACAAATTTTTTCATTTTATGATAATCGAAGAAGAACGCGACCACTGCTGCTGAGCTACCCAGAAGGACAAAGTTGATCTGGCGCTCAAGCAGGTAGGATGGTTTTTGGCCCATGATTGACACTGCGTACTGCCAACTGGCAGAATATAGCATCAGAAGCCCAAAAATGATTAGTGTAATGACAACCAAAAGAAGGGGAACATCCAATCCCAGGTGTAATGGGCGGCGTTTCTTCTTCTGATCCACTAAAACAGATTTTTGGCTCATTGGATAGACTCCACTAATTGTTTGAATAATTTGCCGCGTTCTTCGAAATTAAGGAACGCATCGTAGCTTGTTCCTCCAGGGGAAAAAAGAACAGACTCGCCACTTTCAGTAATCTTTAACACCTCTAAGACAGCATTGCTGAGATTATCAACCTGCAAAATGGGATAACCGGGGACGTCGCCTTCAAATTCAAGCAGAATTCTTTTGATCATTGTTCCAGCTTCACCAAAAACAATCACCTTTGGTTTTCGTTCATGGATGAGCGCCGCCAGGTCTGTCCAGGGAAGATCCTTATCCCGCCCGCCTAATAACAGCACGAGGGGCCCTGAAATGGCGTGCAATGCAGCAATCACTCTCTCTGGGGCTGTAGCAATTGAGTCGTTATACCATCGGACTCCATTAATCTTGCGGATGAGTTCTAAGCGATGCGGAATCTCTTTTACTGATTGAATTCCTTCTTGCAAGGAAGATATTGAGAATCCTGCAGTGACTCCTGCCACACACGCTGCCAGGGCATTCATTATATTATGCTGGCCTATTAGTTGAACTGAGCTAATTGGCATGAGTGGTATCGTGGTTTTCCCATCGAAATACTTGAGTGTGTTTTCTTCAATAAAAGTGCCTTCAAGCCCCCCTTCGGGTTTTTTGAGGCCGAAGGTGGATATCTTTCCAACCACTGAAGATTGCAGGTTGATTGACCCCGGCTCTTCTCGGTTTAGAATTGCCCAATCGGTGGGATTCTGATACCGGAGAATATTTGCTTTGGCAGTTGTATAAGCGTGCATGGTCTTATGCCGGTCAAGATGGTTGGGCGTGATGTTCAAGACGACAGCAATAGAAGGTGAGGTTTGCATTAATTCGAGTTGGAAGCTGGACAATTCCATAATGACCCAATCCTCTGAGTGCATATCTTCAACATGGTCAATCAATGGATTTCCAATATTTCCGCCTACCCAAACCTTTTGATCGGAAAATATACCTGCTTTTGCGATTTCACCGATTAGTGTTGTGGTTGTTGTTTTACCAGCAGAACCTGTGATGCCGATCACTTTTGCTTGGACCAGGTCAAGAAATAATTGAGCATCATTTGTAAGCGGGATATTCATTTTACGGGCTTGAATAATCAAAGGGATATCGAGGGGAACGCCACCAGATATGCAGATGTTGTCTACTCTATCCAGGAGTTCTAGGGGATGGCTGCCAAAAACAAATTGAACAGGCAATGTCTTTAATTGATGGGTTTGTTCGATGAAGTTTTGTTCAGGACGGCTGTCGGTAAGAATTACTTTTGAGCCATGTGAGGCGAGGAAGCGTGTAGCAGCCAACCCCTGTCGGGCGGCTCCTACCACAAGTGTTGTTTTTCCCTGCCAGTTTGTCATACTTACTCCACTAAAACAATGGCGACTCCAAGCATCGCAGCCATTAAACTTACTAACCAAAACCGTTGGACAATTTGGGTTTCACTCCATCCGAGAAGCTCAAAATGATGGTGGATAGGTGACATCCTGAATAAGCGTTTTCCTTTAGTTATCTTAAAATAAATGATCTGAAGAATAACGCTTATGATTTCACTTACAGGGATGATGGCAATTATAGGAAGAACCAACCACTGCCCGGTCATTAGTGCGAATGTTGCCAGTGTGGCTCCGATTGCCAGAGATCCTGTATCCCCCATAAAAAGTTCCGCGGGGTGCACATTGAACCATAGAAAGCCGAATAAAGCTCCAACAATGGTAAAGCAAAATCGTGCAAGGAAAAATTGGCCTTGAAGTAGGGCGATACCACCATAGGTGGCAAAGGCAGTTGTCGAGATCAATCCTGCTAAACCATCTAACCCATCCGTGAAATTTACCGCATTGGAAAATCCTACGATGATAAATGTTGCAATTGGAATGTACCAGTTTCCCAGATCAAAAGGTTCGGGATAACCCGGCCAGAACATCTCGGGAACATCAATGGTGTATTTCAATGCGAAAGCGGTGGCAATACCAAGTGCTAATTGGATAAGGAGTTTTGATCTTGCCCGCATTCCCAATCCGCGTCGGCTGCCGCGGATCCCTTCCCAGTCATCTACCATACCTAATAGTCCGAAGGAGATGAGCACGAATAGAGGAACCAACACAGATTGACCGAGAATATCAAATCCTAATAAAGTGGCTGCATTTAAAAGCACGGTTAAAAGTAATACAGGCGCGATGATCATTAAACCACCCATAGTAGGTGTTCCTAACTTGCTTTTATGACTATCAGGGCCTTCTTCTCGAATAATCTTTCCGACCTTAAAATACTTTAGCAATCGGATCAGTGGATGACCCCAGATAACGGTCATGATGAATGCCAAG
This sequence comes from uncultured Pelolinea sp., assembly GCA_964540175.1. Classification (GTDB taxonomy): domain Bacteria; phylum Chloroflexota; class Anaerolineae; order Anaerolineales; family Anaerolineaceae; genus Pelolinea. The sequence goes on from CAZILY010000001.1 coordinate 61,604, forward strand.
AAACTAAGGGCGAGGGACAGTGAGGTTTCTTTCATTTTCCTGCCTCCAGGAAAGATGAGATGCGGTCCATGCGTAATCCATGAGATCCTTTGATGAGGACAACATCGCCATCTTTTAAGTTGTATCGAAGAAGTTCAGCAGCTGCGATGGCATCATCCACGCATGCCACCGCAGTGGAGGGAAGACCTTTCTTTTTTGCTGTTTCAGCTATAATCTTTCCGCGCGGGCCGACTGCAATAAGAAAATTTGCTACTTCAGCTGCCCGCTGGCCTACATATTCGTGACCGATGTGTTCGTATTGGCCTAGCTCAAGCATATCTCCTAAAACAGCTATTTTCTGCCCACTAAGTTCACTTAGCAGGTCAAGAGCTGCAATGGTGGATTCGGGCGTAGCGTTGTAGGTGTCATCAAGAATTAGAGCGCCGCTTTCTGTTCGGACGGCAACCAGTCGGAGCTGAGAATTGCTATGGACTAATCCTTCTGTAATTTCTTCGATAGTTAACCCTTCTGTAAATCCAACAGCTGCTGCCCGTAAAATTGTCTGAACAGAGTGACGGCCGAGCATGGGCACATCCAAAATTGCTGATTTGCCTTGATAGTGCATTCTGAACTGAATTCCTTTCAGCCCCCGCCCATGGATTTTATCCGCCCAAAGATCGGCTTGCGGATTCAAACCGTAGAAAAGAATATTGGCTGATGTTTTTTCTGCCATTGCACGAACATAAGGATCATCGTAGTTAAGGATGGCAGTCCCTTGTGGTTTTTCAGGTAAAGAAGTGATTAGTTCTGATTTGCCAGCGGCAATTGCCTTCTGGGAGCCAGCACGTTGAGCGTGAACAGTACCGATATTTGTTATTACACCAACATCTGGGTTGGATATATCGCAAAGGAAGGTAATCTCACCTGAGTAATAGAAACCCATTTCGAGGACTAGCTGTTCATACCCATTCCCTAAATTAAGGATCGTAAGCGGTAAACCGATTTCGTTGTTGTAATTCCCCGGGTTTTTGTGGGTATGGTATTTTTGTGACAATACTTCCGCGGTCAGCTCCTTTGTGGACGATTTTCCTACGCTCCCGGTTATCCCTATAACTCTAATAGGCAGTTTTTTACGCCAATATCGGGCAATCTCCTGCATTGCTTTTAGACTATCATCCACACGAATACAGAATGGAGTATCAGGAATCTTTAGATCTTTTGCCTTTTTAATATTTCGAATATCCAAGATTTTGTGTTCCTCAACGGGTAAATCTTTACAAATGAGGGCGAAATTAGCGCCGCGCTTGAATGCGCTATTAATATATCGATGCCCATCTGTTTGTTCCCCGGGTAATGCAATGAATAACGAGCCAGGAATTACTTTACGAGAATCAATCACTGCTTCTGTGATAGGAAGCTCATTAGAGCAAATTGTGTTTTTTGTTAATGCCTGAATGATATCTGATAAGGTAATCATATTAACTTTCTTTTGCAATCAAGGTTTGATTGTTTTCTTCTGGTGGAATATCCAGGTATTTAACTAAATCTTGAGTGATGGAGCTGAAGACTGGCGCCGCCACTATTGAACCCCAGGGAGATGACCCTGGTTTTTCGATCCATACATAAACCAGAAATTGAGGGTCATCAGCAGGACCCCAGCCAACAAATGAGGCGTTTGTCAGGTCAATTCCGTATACGCCTTCAACAGGAATTTCAGCGGTACCGGTTTTCCCAGCGATACTGTATCCCGGAACCAGTGCTAGGGAGCTTTCTTCTTTTAATGATTCCACTAGCAAGCTGGTCATGATCTTGGCGGTTTCAGGTTTAATGGGGACACTCATAACCTGCGGGGATGTATTATATTGCTTGCCATCTTGAATAATTGCTTTCAGCACATGAGGCTTCATCAGTTCTCCCCCGTTAGCAACCGAAGAGATAGCGGCGGCCAACTGAATGGGTGTTACAGCAACACCCTGCCCAAATGAATTGGTTACTAATTGGATTGGATACCAGTCAGAATCACCCGGCGTACTCAATGGCCAAGTCTTTTCTCCTCCCAGGTCGATATTGGTTCGACGATCGATTCCAAAAACTTGCATGTAATTATAAAAATCTTCTTTTCCCATTTCTGTTGCAACCCAAGCGAGGCAAACATTCAGTGAATGCTGCATGCAACCTTGCATGCTCTGCTTGCCATAACCTCGGCGGTTCCAGTTGTAAACCGTACTTCCGCCGTATTCGAAACGGCCGGGATCATTGAAAATTGTTTCTTCGTCTACAGTTCCATTATCAAAAGCGGCAGCCATAGTAAGTACCTTGAAAACAGAACCAGGCTCGTATGTTTCACTAATGGCGCGGTTAAATGGAGTTTTGTCTTTGAATTCATCTTCATACTTCCAGTATTGGTTAAGATTCACGCGAGGCTGAGATGCCATGGCAAGGATTTCTCCATTTCTGGGATCCAGCACGATAACTGTTCCTGATTCAGCTTCGTGTTCTTCAACCGCTTCATCGAGTTTTTTCTCAACCATCGCTTGAATTTCACGATCGATAGTAAGCACAAGGCTTGCTCCAGCGGGAACGGTTGGGAGTTCTTCCAGCAAATATGGATTCCTCGGCATGAAAGTTTCCATAGGCGTTCCTGCTAGTAAATCATCATAATACTCTTCGACTCCATAATAACCAATACCACCCTCGCGATCCATGAAAGAATAAAAACCTAAGATATTTGAAGCGAGGGAATTCTCGGGATAGCTTCTTTTGAGATGTGAACTCCAAACTACACCTCGCAACGATGGAAGATTCTCTTTTCTACCATAGGGATTAGTGAGCTCAAAATCCTGCTTGATATGGCTGAGGGTGTCGATGACGCCTGTAGGAAGAAAATCTGTCAATACAGCATATACGCTTTTCTCTGGATCGTAAGTTTTTGAAACGGCAGCAAAAATATCCTTATAGTTCAACTGGTTGACGCCGTCTAAAGTTTGGGCAATGGTGGTGGGGTTGGCTACGTATTGCAGCATCACACCGATCTCATAAACATCTTCATTGCCGGCTAACAAACGTCCCCAGCGGTCATAAATGTTTCCTCTTTCGGGATAGTAATTTTCAATCGCGTAGGAATATTCTTCGTTGGCCCATTGGCTTAATTCTTGATGCTTAGTGCTGTTCTGGATGCGGATCATTTGTAGGATGATTAAGATGCTGGCAAACGATAAGGAAATCCCTATCAGATTCAAGCGCGAAATGTATCTTTTTTTCATGAGCCTCTCCCAGTATTACTTGAAGAAGATATAAAAAAAGTATCCAGAAACCAATTTGATAGAGATTGGTTATACAATTCATTGATAAATGAAGCGGATTTGTTCTCAAATCCAGGTGGGGGTGCGATAAGAACGGCATTCTGGCCTTGATACCCTTCAATTATTATGAAATGCACATTACTTTCCGAAGCTACTTCATACCCTAATATTTCCGCCCGTTTTTGCATTTGCGAATAAGATGTGATCCAGGCAAGCTGAGTGCGCCGGTTAGCAATCACACGCAGGATCTCCTCTTCATCATAATGGAGATTCATGATGTGCAACCCAGCAGCAGCTGCTTGCGCACTTATGATAAGGTATAGCGAGATGATAATTGCAATGGCGACAACAGGCAACAAAGACAATCCAATTGATTGGATTTGCCTTCTCCAAGGTGCTTGTTTATATGCTTGTTTGCTTTTTCTTGCCATTAATCACTCTGCCTGTAGTTCTTAATGTATTTGACTGATCCTAAATTTTCTCTGCCACCCGCATTTTTGCACTGCGCGAACGCGGGTTGTTGATGATTTCCTCCTGTGAGGGTTTTAACGCTTTCTTTGTAAGCACTTTCAATGCTGCCTGATGATTGCAAGTGCAGAACGGCTGCTCTGACGGACATATGCAGTCAACGCTTTCGCGCTTGAAGAACTGCTTTACTATTCGGTCTTCTAACGAATGGAAAGTGATGACCGCGATCCTTCCACCAGGGCATACCGCCTTGAGTGATTCTTCTAAACCTATCTTCAATACCTCTAATTCATTATTAACTGCGATTCTCAATGCCTGGAATGTGCGGGTTGCAGGATGTGCTTTTCCACGTTTTCCGTGATATGCCTTCAAGACCAAACCAGCTAATTCCGTCGTTGTGAAGATAGGCCTGTTTTCAACAATCAACCTGGCTATCTGCCTTGATCGTGGTTCTTCGGAATTAATCCAGATGATGTTGGCGATTTCCTTTTCTGAAAGCGTATTTATTAGTTCGGACCCGGTTGTTCCTTTATCAGGGTTGAACCGGAAGTCTAAAGGCGCATCTTTAAGAAAAGAAAAACCCCTCCCAGCGGTATCTAATTGCATTGAAGATAATCCAAGATCCAAAAGCACTCCATCAACACAATCCCATTCAAGAGATTCCATTTGATCAATCATATTTATGTATGATGCCTGGCGGACGATATATCGATTGCCATAGGAGGATAATCTTGTTTTGGCAATAGCTAATGCCTGGTTATCCACATCTAATCCAAGAAGCATCCCTTTAGGATTACTAGCGGTAAGGATACCTTCCGAGTGTCCACCCGCGCCTAAAGTTCCGTCGATGTATTTGCCTTCTGATCTTGGTTGAAGAAATCTTAGACATTCATGGTAAAGTACCGGTTGATGAGGAAGGGGTTTGCTTTCAGAAAATATCATTGATCAGAAAGTAATGTTTAGACTCTCAAATTGACGAGCCCGCTCTTCTCCATCATCGAACACAATTTGTTTTTTCTCCCAATTTTCTGGAGACCAGATTTCAAAATACGGTCCTATCCCGACCAGTTTTATGACTCCGTCTAAATTTACTGCGTCGCGGAGGAACTGGGGGATTAGTATTCGTCCGGATTTATCTAATTCCAGCATAGCAGCGTTAGCAAAGATTAACCGAGCCAGGTCGCGAGCTTTTTGATTTGTGATGCTTAAATCTCTCACTTTGTGGTAAAGTGAATCAAATTCTTCGGTGCGCATGACTATCAGGTTCTCATCAAAGCCGCGTGTGATATATGCGCCAGTATCAAGCAAGTCGCGATACTGGGCGGGGATAGTGATGCGCCCTTTTTCGTCTATACTGTGTTCAAATTGCCCGAAGAACATATGTCCTACCTTGGTATATAAGCCGAAACGCCGGGTTTATCCGGCGTCCCACTTTGACCCACTTTGATCCACTTTTCTATGATTATAGCGGATTTCCTTCCTATTTTCAAGTACTTTCATATATAAAAAGGGATAATGGTTTTGACCACCAGTAAGGGTTTTATTGAGTTAGGTGTTATTTTCTGTACGCATTTGCTATTGGTGTATGGGGATATGTGTTGTAGTAAGCAGATTCGCGAG
>CAZILY010000002.1:0-40939 GCA_964540175.1 uncultured Pelolinea sp.
TAAAAGCGTCATTGAAAGATACAACGCTGATCCATTAGTTCATGGACACACTTCAGCCAGGATGGGTATGTATATAATTGAAAAAGGGGAGTTCGTTCGCAATAATGCGAATAAGATTTCGGTGCCTACTTTGGTTATGATTGGTTCAGCTGAAGAGATCGTGAGCAAAAAAGCAATTCATGATTTTTGTGACCGATCTGATAATTGCGTCGAGAAAATTTGGGCTGGTTTATATCATGAACTACACAATGAGCCAGAAAATTTAAGCGTCCTCAAATTTACATCAGAATGGATTGATAGCCATCTGTAATTTGTTAAAATGCGTTCATCGTGTTTTATAATTGCATTTGTACTTGACCATTCTTTTCAGCAAAGTTACAATTCACGTGATGATTGATTGGATAATTTATTCATTTGCTGATTTAAGTTGTCTATTTTTTAATACACAGATATTAAAATATTTTCAATCCACTTGACCAATCAAAATCAAGTGGTTTTTATTTTATTTGTTCTAAGGAGATAACAATAATGCCTTATTATATTTTGTCGGATCCATTATCTAAAGTTGACCCCGCTGTAGAAAATATTATTAATCTCGAGTCTGAACGCCAAAGAAGAAAACTTATACTTATCCCCAGCGAAAGCAGCGCACCAATAGCTGTGCGGGAAAGCATGGGATCTATTCTCCATAATGTGTATGCAGAAGGATATCCTCCCGAGAAATCACGATTATTCACCCAAGAAGAAATTCTTGATTTAGAGAAACAAATCACAAATTATAGGCGGTATTCAGATCCACGTTACTATAAGGGTGTTGAAAATGTGGATATCCTTGAAGAATTGGCTCGCCGTCGCTGTGCGGAATTATTTTCAAATGACCGATTTAATCCCGATCAAATTTATGTGAACGTCCAACCGCTCTCTGGCGCACCTGCAAATAATGCCGTTTATCACGCTCTTATTGATCCTGGTGACGTAATCATAGGGATGAATCTGTTACATGGAGGTCATCTATCACATGGGTCCTCTGTTAATCGTTCGGGGAAGCTTTATCAAGTTTTTCACTATAATGTTGATCCTGTCACAGAAAAAATAAATTACGAAACACTTCAAAATTTAGTCAATGAAAAACAACCGAAAATTTTGATCGCTGGATATTCCTCATACCCATGGGCTCCTGACTGGGAAATTTTCGCAGATATTGCACATTCGGTTGGAGCATATCTTTTTGCAGATATTTCCCATATTGCCGGCATGATTGCAGCGAATATACTCCCTTCACCTGTTGGATTCGCCGACATTATTACTTTCACAACCCACAAAACGCTTTGCGGCCCCCGCGGAGCATGCATTTTGTCATTTGACAATAAATTATCAAGAAAAATTGACAAGGCAGTGTTTCCTGGGGAACAAGGCGGCCCTCATATTCAAGCAATATCAGGAATGGCGACAACCTTTAAAATCGCCAAAACTAAACAATTTAAAGATTTCCAGAAGCAAATTATTAATAATAGTTCTGCATTATCTTCCCAACTGGCAAAACGTAATATCAGAATTGCATTCGGAGGCACAAATACACATTTACTAAACATCGATTGCAAATCAATTGCTGGTAAAGACGGCACTAAATTATCAGGGGATATGGCTGCTCGCATCCTCGACATCGCAGGTTTGGTGGTGAACGCTAACGCCATTCCTGGAGATAAATCAGCTCTGCGCTCAAGTGGTATCCGTTTAGGCACCCCTTGGATCACACAAAGAGGATTTGTTGAAGAAGATGTTATCTCGGTGGCTGATGTTATCGCGGACATTCTTTATGCCACAGAACCCTACACAATAATGGGAAAAACCAGGTCAATCACACGAGCAAAAGTAGACTTCACCGTCTTAGAACAGGCTAAACTCAGAATACGATCCTTGATTGAGAAGACAGTGGATGGAAAAGGAAGTGAAAAAACCGGGTATCCACATTATTACTTCCTGGATGATTTTAAAAATAATGAGCCTGACAAATGGCTTACCTTTAATATCATAGGAAATAAAATTCTAACTTCACTTCAGTGGATTTTTTCAACCGACATTGGCAACTTATCTCGAGAAGAAATTTTCCCTACCCATTTTTATGCAAACAAGCAGAAGATTTCTTGCTTCATTTCCAAACAATCTGACAGAGAATATAAGTTAGTTTTGCAAGCTAAGGATGCCGGTTTGGCCATTACGTGGTTGCGCGATCTCTCAGATGGCTTCATATCATTTGATAACGATCCCTCCAGGAAAATTCCAGGACCTTTTATTATTAGAAAATCAAAAACCAATTTAAAAATTATCAATATGGTAAACGAGAGTTCTCCGGACCATACAAAACCATTCTTCATTGGAATCGAGAAATTAGAAAATCGGGAATCTCTTCCTTTAGATGATTTTCATTGGGATCAAAATGCCAATGAGGGCCTCAAACGTACAGCACTATTCGAAACGCACCATAAATCTGGCGCGAAGATCATTCCATTTGCGGGTTGGGAAATGCCCGTCTGGTATTCTTCTGTAATCGATGAACATATGGCAACACGTAATGCAGCAGGTTTATTCGATGTTTCACATATGGGTGTTTTCGAAGTACAGGGCAGCCACGCAAGCGTTTTCTTAGACTGTGTATGCGGAAATTACATATCCGATTTAGAAAATGGTGAATCCTGCTACACCCATTTCTTAGATCCTGACGCTAAAGTAATTGACGATTTGTTAATTTATCGACATATGCCAGATAAATACCTCGTTGTTGTTAATGCAGCCAATACTGATAAAGATTGGGCGTGGCTAAATGCGGTACAAAATGGTTCTGTAAAAATTGAAAAGAACCTCCCATGGGTAAAATGCTTGGGACGAGATGTCATCCTGCGTAACCTTCATGATGAAGCAGTAGAAGATCAACGGGTTGACATTGCTCTTCAAGGGCAACTTTCTAAAGAAATATTGCTTCAAATTGGCTTTGACGAACAAGATATTCAAAAAATCTCTAATTTAGAGAGGACGAATCTCTGCCACGCACAATGGGGCGATCAAGATTTGATCATATCTCGCACAGGGTATACAGGTGAAAAAATGGCTTTTGAGATTTTCATTCACCCAAATTATTCTGTTCGGTTATGGGAAAAGCTCATTGAGGTAGGAACACCTTATGGTTTAAAACCATGCGGTTTAGGTGCACGTGATTCTTTACGAACAGAAGCAGGATTGCCATTGTATGGCCACGAAATGGGAGGTAAATTCAACCTTGGCGTGGCAGAAGCTGGTTTTGGCTCTTATGTTAAGACTCATAAACCATGGTTCATTGGCCGATCTGCTTTCCTGGAAAATGAAAAAATCCGCAGCAATAAAGTAGTCAGGTTCTGTTTTGAAGAAAAACGCACACGCGTCGCACATTTGGGCGATCTTGTATTCAATGATAAAGGCAAAGCGATTGGCTTCGTAACAAGTTGCGCAATCGATAAAGAAGGATTCCTCACCGGGCAGGCATGTATTGAAGATAAATACACTATCATAGATACACCAATTTTTATATTCCAAAAAACTGACAGCCAAAAATCAATTGACTTCTCGAACCTTAAAGAAGGAGATAAGATCTCACTTCCTTCAAAAGCAAAGATCATAAAAAGGTTTCCACGTTTGTAAGATATATCAATTCTATAAACAATAAAAATCGGAGGTAAAAATATGCAGACACTTTGGGATTATCGCTATGCACAACGAACCCAGAGGATGAAGGAATCGGCCATCAGAGAGCTATTGAAGTTTTCTGAAAGAAAAGATATCATATCGTTTGCTGGTGGAATGCCAGCACCTGAAATTTTTCCGGTTGACAAATTCCGTGAGGCATGTGACAAGGCATTGCGTGAACATGGCGCAGATTGCCTTCAATATGGTTCAACGGACGGATATTTGCCGCTCCGCGAAATGATTGCTCACCACGCAACACGCTATGGAATAAACGTAACAGCCGAGAACATTTTACCCACATCAGGTTCCCAACAAGCACTTGATCTAATTGGGCGTATTTTTATTAATCCAGGTGACCGAATTTTAGTTGAGTCTCCCACGTATTTAGGTGCCATTCAAGCTTGGAATGCGTACGGCGCTGAATTTATTCCTGTTCCTTTTGACCAGGACGGAATGGACACTAACAAGATAGAGGACAGGCTTCGTGCAGGAATTAAATTTATCTATGTATTACCGAATTTCCAAAATCCAACCGGAGTTACGCTCTCTTATGAAAGACGCCTGCGTCTAATTGAACTAGCTGACAATTACGGTGTTCCGATTATTGAAGACGACCCATACGGACAATTACGTTATGAAGGTGAGCACTTATCTCCAGTTGTGGTACTGGACAGTCAAACAAGATCTCAGGAAACATGTTATTCTGGAAATGTCATCTATTTAAGCACTTTTTCAAAGACACTCGCGCCTGGAATTCGATTAGCATGGGTTATTGCACCAACTGAAGTAATTCAAAAGTTGATCTTGGCGAAACAAGGCGCAGATTTGCATACATCAACATTTATTCAAATTTCAACTTATGAAGTGGCTAAGGATGGTTTCTTGAATGAGCATATTAAGTTAATCCGAAAAGTATACCGCGAACGGCGCGACGTGATGTTGGATACACTTGAGGAACATATGCCTCCCGGCATCAAATGGACGCACCCTAAAGGCGGTTTGTTCTTATGGGCAACACTCCCGGAGGATTTGGATGCAAAAGTAATATTTAATGAAGCACTGGAAAAAAATGTTGCTTTTGTTCCAGGAGCAGCTTTCTTTGCTGAAGGCGGGGGACATAATACCATGCGCCTGAATTTCTCAAATGCTAAGCCAGAAATGATCAACGAGGGAATTGGAATATTAGCAAAAGTAATAAAAAATCATGTGTAAGGAAAAATAATCCAATCTACAGTATTGGACTATTTTTCCATAAATTAAATTCAGTAAGGATAGATCCCCCGATAAATTCACGTAAAATTGAATTATCGGGAATCAAATCTTCTTTTACAGGAAGCAACCATTCAAGGAACGCTAACAATCTTTTCGCTTCAAGGGATTCTGCGGTACCGTGCGAAATTTGCCTTAACAATGGCTCTGCAAATGTTTTTAAGACCGCTAATTCATAAACTAACGCTGAATTAAATATTTCATCTGCGTTTTCTTGATGAGGAAATATATATTCTCGTTCTCCTCTTCGAACTGATTCCCACATCTGAATGGTTTTCTGGCCTGAATATCCTCTGGTACGTGCATCTCGAATTATTCGCCTTAATAATCTAGTGTCAGTAGTGGAAATCCGATTGTTATGGTCTAAGTTCAATTGCGTAAGGCAAGAAGTATATATGCGAAACTTGTTTGATTGATCAATGTCAGATAATAACCTTGGATTTAATCCATGTATACCTTCAATCAAGACGATCTGGTTTTTGCCAACTCTAACTGTATCTCCAGTTTCTCTCTTCCCGGTTTTAAAATTAAACCGCGGAAATGTAACTTCTTTCCCTGTCAGTAGTCTCTTAAGATGGTCTTCCAACAATGAAGCGTCAATCGCTTCAAATGCCTCAAAATTGTATTTTCCATTTTCATCCAAAGGGGTTTTATCACGATCAACAAAATAATTATCCATTTCTAATGCAAATGGAGAAATCCCATATGTTAGCAATTGGATAGCTAAGCGTTTAGAAAATGTTGTTTTTCCCGAAGACGATGGACCGGCAATCATAATAATCCGCAGATCATCAATCCTTGAATGTATAAGTGATGCAATTTGAGAAATTTTCTGCTCATGTAGTGCTTCTGACACCAATATCACCTCACGGATCGAATTATTAGATATTGATTCATTTAAACCAGCAACACTATCAATATCAAGACTTTCTAGCCATGAGCCGTATTGTTTGAAAATAGCCAGCAATTTACTATATCTAGGCATTTTAAATAATTTCTTTGGTGTCTTTCGCCTGGGGTACTGCAATATAAATCCTTCGCCACTTTTGATCAATTTAAACAAAGTTAAATAACCCGTTGAAGGCACCATATATCCGTAATGATAGTCTCGATGACTTTTTAAGCGGTATAAAATCAAATAGGATTTTTTTCTGTATTTCAAGAGTCGTAGTTTATCGCTATATGACTTTTTAGAAAAATAAGAAATTGCCTCTTCCAAAGGAACTTTTTCTTTTATTATTGGTATATCTTCTGACACCAATTCTCGCATGTGTGTTTCAAGATCAGTGATTTCGTTTTCATTTAACGATTCCCTGTCAGCGACCTTGCAATAGTATCCACCACTTGGTACAGAATGATCAATCGCTAGTAAAGCATTAGGGAATAATTCGTGATAAGCAGTTTGTAGAAGAAAAGTTAATGAACGACGGTAAATTTTCGATCCGTCAGAAGTTGTCATATTGATCGGAGTAATCTTACAATCCCAGTTAACTTTATAAGAAAGCTCCCGTAAATTTCCGTTCATGACGGCCCCAACAATGGGCGCCCCTTCCCATTCAATTAATAGTGAAAATAGCTCACCTATTGTAGAACCCTTTTTGCCAGATATGATCCTACCATCAGGTAGATAAAGTTCTATGTCTTCCCGTTCCTTAGAAATGAACTGTGGCTTTTTTAGATTTTCCATTGTGGAAGAAGATTTTACCACGGAGAAATTCGAGTAAAATTATCGAGGTTTTTATAATTCATTTTCTAAAATGCAAAATATTATCTGGCGCTTAATTATCTCTTCACCCTCATCAGGTTCATGGAATATGGCCTTAGATGAAGCAATATTAGAAGAAGTAGTTTCTAAAAATACGCCGCCCACATTGCGGTTATACAGTTGGGATCCTTATTGCCTTTCAATTGGACGCGCCCAATCCATTTCAGAAGTTAACACAGGCTTTCTATTTGAAAAGGGCTGGGAAGTAGTTAGAAGACTTACCGGCGGACGTGCGATTTTACATGCGGATGAGCTTACATACTCCATTTGTGCTCCTATTGATGATCCACACATCCAAGGAGGAGTGATTGAATCCTATCGACATTTATCGCGTGGCCTTTTACGCACTTTAGATCTGATTGGAATTAATTCGGATTCTAAACCTAAATTGAAAGAGGATAAATATTTATCAAAAAATCCAGTTTGTTTTCAATATCCCTCTGATTATGAAATTACTTTTAAAGGGAGAAAGCTGATCGGTAGTGCTCAGGCACGAAAAATCAACGGGTTGCTCCAACACGGGACTATTCCATTATTCGGAGATATCTCAAGGATAATTTCAACTCTTAATTTTAAAAACAATAAAGATAAACAAAAAGCAAAAGACAGCTTGTTATCTAGAGCAACGACTTTGCAGGCTGCTATGGGACATAAAATTTCCTGGGATGAATTGGCCAACGCATGTTTTCATGCATTTGAGGAAACCCTAAACATTCAATTTGTTAAATCCTCATTATCACTAAATGAATTAAAAAGAACAAAAACCTTACAAAAAGAGAAATATTCGAATAAGGTTTGGACTTATCGAATTTAACAAATATACATGAGCCAAATACTTGTTGTTTTCTTATCTGCTATTTTTGGTTTCTATACGTTAATCATTGTTTTTTATAGCCAATGGATATCAAGCATCTCTCGTATTCCTCGTTCAGACTGGCTTCTTGTGTTAGGAGCAGGGGTAGAAAACAATAATCAACCTACTCCCATCCTTATAGACAGATTAATTTCCACGGTTAAATATGTAAAACTCTTTAAACCAAAATATATAATCCTCAGTGGAACCAAAAAAGAGTGTGATTACAATGAACCAATCGCAATGCTGAATTTTTTGTTATCTGAGGGAATTGAACGTGATTCGATTTTTTTGGATGAATCAGGATTTTCGACATATCATTCATGCATGAATATGAAAAATAAATACGATCCCGGAAATATTGTCATCATTTCACAACGCTTTCATTTATATCGCTCTTTAATGATCAGCAGACTGATTGGTCTTCAGTCATTTGGTCTTGTGGCAGACAATATTTCTTTTTCTAACACAGTTAATATTTTTTGGTATTTTCGGGAGAGCTTAGCGATTCCCTACAATTTAATAAAGATGGTTTTTTTGCATTTTTCCATGATCTAACAATAATCACGATTTCACAGATATAATAATGAATAATCCAATAACAAAAACACTGATAAATAAGAGGATATAGAAATATGGTTCCAAAGGGTAAGGGGTTCTATATTTGGAAAATTCCCAGTTGTGAAAATGGGGATCCAGAATCTATTGCTTTAACTGCATATAAAGCTGGATTAACGCATGTTCTCATCAAGATAGCTAATGGAATTTACGATTACAACTATGAACCATCCACAAATAAGGATCTAATAGGACCGGTTGCCGATGCTCTCCACAGAAGAAATATCAAAGTCTGGGGGTGGCATTATGTGTTCGGCAATTTACCTGTTGAAGAAGCAAAAGCAGCCATTCGACAAATTAGCCGGCTTCCATTAGATGGCTATACAATTGATGCAGAATCTGAATATAAAGGAAAATACACACCCTGCCGGATATTCATGAAAGAACTACGTAATGCTCTGCCAGATTTTCCCATTGCCTTAAGTTCTTTTAGATATCCCAAATACCATATGGAACTACCATGGAAAGATTTCCTCACGTACTGCAACTTTAATATGCCCCAGGTCTATTGGGAACAGTCGCATAATCCTGCTTATCAATTAGAACGCAGTCTGAATGAATTTCAGACTGTAGTTGAGCCATTCCGACCAATAATACCAACTGGCGCCGCATATTGTGCTGGGGGATGGTGCTCGTCCTCTAGCGAAATACTCGAATTTATGAACAAAGCAGTATCTCTACAAATGTCTGCTGTCAATTTTTGGAGTTGGGATTATTGCCGTTTAAAATTGCCACATTTATGGGAAACTATTGCAGCCTTTGATTGGCCTTCTTCACCAAACCCAGAAAAGGATCTAGCTGAAATATTCATTGATTCTTTAAATTACCGAAATGTTTCTGCCATTTTGGCTCTTTATACAGATGATGCAGTTCACATAAACGCTAACCGTACAATCCAGGGGCAATCCGCATTAACATCATTTTATGACAACTTGCTTCAAAATATTTTCCAGGATGCGTCATTCGAAATTATTGAAATAAACGGAAATGACCAAACGAGACATTTTACATGGAGAGTAATTAAAGCTAACGTTGAAATTGCAAAGGGTGAAGATACAATCGGGATATCAGCAAATAAAATAATATATCATTACTCATCTTTCGCTGATTAATAGTAAAACCCCGATGTTTTTCGACGCATCGGGGTTTTTTCGTTTACAAATGGCAATTATTCAGCCAGTGGTTTCTCTTCCGGAGCTGCTTCATCTTCATTGTCTGATTTCGCAGCTTCCTTATTATTCACACTTTCTCCAGCCACAGCAATTATTCCGTCGATTCTGTTCTCAGAAAAACCTGTTCCAGCGGGAATTAATTTTCCAATAATTACATTTTCCTTCAATCCGAATAACGGGTCTTTATCTGCAGCAACCGCAGCATGAGCAAGCACTTTAATTGTATGCTGGAATGAAGAAGCAGACAACCATGAATCGGTGGATAACGATGCTTTGGTAACTCCCAATAACACCTCGACAAATCGGGCAAGTTGTTTCCCTTCATCCAGTAACTTTTCATTCAAATTCCGAATCTCTATCCTGTCAACCATATCATTTGGCAGATATTTCGAATCACCTGGTTTGATGATTTGAACTTTACTCATCATCTTTCTGACAATCACTTCAAAATGTTTATCATTAATGTTTTGCCCCTGTGCTCTATACACATTTTGAAATTCGGATAAGAGATATAACTGGCAAGTTTCTCTTCCTTTGATACTTAAAATTGTATGGGGATTAAGAGAGCCTTCAGTAAGTGCCTGTCCTGCTTCTACTTTGTCACCATTTTTGACTATTAAACGTAAATTTCCTGGAATATTAAATTCCTCTATTTCTACCTGATCATAGGATACGATCACTTTGTTGCCATCCAGGCGCACCCTACCAGCATTTTGTGCATTGATCTCGGTCTCATCAAGCTTTGCTAAAATATGCCCTTCTTTAACCTCATCCTCATTCTTAACAAGAATATCCCATTCTTCAGGGATAGCATATTCATCTGAAATTAATTCGCTGTGTTCAATTTTTACACCATTAAGTTCATTCGATGAATCTGCCGGGATAATTGTTACAGTTCCTGTAATCGGTGTCATAACTGCTTCACCCTTAGGCATTTTACGCGCTTCAAATAACTCTTCAACTCGCGGTAGGCCCGTTGTAATATCTGAGGTAGAAGCAACACCGCCGGTATGAAATGTCCTTAGAGTTAGCTGCGTACCTGGCTCACCAATTGATTGGGCAGCAATAGTACCAACAGCGGTGCCTTTTTCCACCAATTTTCCACGTCCAAGATCTAATCCATAACATTTCTGACACAACCCATGCTTTAACTCACATGTTAATGGTGACCTGATTTTTATATCTTCAAGCTTAGCGTCATTTATTTTTTTAATCGTAGAACGATCTATCATTTCGTTGCGTTCGATTATTATCTCCCCAGTTTTTGGGTCGACAATATTCTCAGCTGCGATCCTTCCGATCAGGCGGTCATCCATTGTTTGCCCCGCGATATCATCGCTTCGATGAATCACGATGCCATACATTGTTCCACAATCAACATCATTGATAATCATATCCTGGGCAACATCAACTAATCTTCTTGTCAAGTAACCAGCATCAGCTGTTCGAAGTGCAGTATCAGCAAGCCCTTTTCTTGCCCCGTGAGTAGATATGAAGTATTCAAGCACAGATAGACCTTCACGGAAATTAGATCGGATTGGAAGCCGAATGATTCGCCCTGCCGGGTCAGCCATAAGTCCGCGCATACCCGCTAGCTGTGAGATAGCATTAAATCCGCCTTTGGTAGCCCCGGAATTTGCCATCATCGACAAATTTCCCAATGGGTCCATGTTATTTTTTACGGCATCCGCAACCCTTTTTGTCGTATCCTGCCAGATTTCAATTACTCGCTCATTCCGTTCCTGATCCGTTAGACGACCTCGCCTAAATGACCGTTGGACTTCTTCCACACGTTGTTCTGATTCATCGATAATAGACTTCTTCTCATCTGGTATTGTAATATCCGCGACTGAAATAGTAGTTCCTGATAACATGGCATACTTAAAACCAATATCTTTTATTCGGTCTGCCACCTCAGTGGTAACTTTTTCACCGCTAAGGTCATAAATAGTTTTAATTAATGTTTTAACAGCGCCTTTTTCCAATTCTTCGTTAATAAATTGAATCTCGGGAGGAAGGATCCAGTTGAATAAAACACGCCCAACGCTTGTGTTTATTATTCTGCTTTCTGCTTTAGAAAGCCGTATTCCTTCATCATCAAACCAAGTATCGACTTTCAGGCGAATCATCGTTCGTTCGTCAACTTTATTAAGCTGGTACGCGATTTCAACTTCATCCATATTTGAAAAAACCTGTTCGTTTCCAGTGAATGGTTTCTTCATGTTCATGGTCAAATAATATACACCAAGGACCATGTCTTTCGATGGGGAAATTATCGGTTCTCCATCTGCAGGTTTTAAGAGGTTTTTCGAGGACAGCATCAAATTGCGTGATTCCCAAACCGCTTTTTCTGATAATGGTACATGCACTGCCATCTGGTCTCCATCAAAGTCTGCATTGAACGCAGTGGTTACCAGCGGATGTAGTTGAATCGCACTCCCTTCAACAAGAACTGGTTCAAATGCCTGGATTCCAAGACGATGCAGTGTCGGAGCACGATTGAGCAATACTGGCCGATCTTTGATAACTTCTTCTAAAATCTCCCACACTTCCGGTCGATTTCGTTCTATTATTTTTCTAGCACCCTTCACATTTGCCGCGTATTCTTTCTTCACCAATCCTGCGATAACAAATGGGCGGAATAATTCCAAGGCCATAGTTTTTGGTAAACCACATTGATATAGTTTAAGCTTGGGGCCAACAACAATAACAGAGCGGCCTGAGTAATCGACACGTTTTCCCAATAAGTTCCGCCGGAAGCGCCCTTTCTTTCCTTTCAACATATCACTGAGAGACTTTAATTCCCGACGCCCACGCCTTGAAAGAGCTTTTCCCCGCTGGGAATTGTCTACTAACGAATCAACCGCTTCTTGGAGCATGCGTTTTTCGTTTCGGACAATCACATCAGGAGCGCCAAGCTCCAACAGTCTTTTCAATCGATTGTTTCGGTTAATAACCCTTCGATAAAGATCATTTAAATCTGAAGTCGCAAATCTACCACCATCCAACTGTACCATTGGTCTTAGGTCAGGTGGAATTACAGGAAGAACGGATACGATCATCCATTCTGGTTTATTGTTTGAACGGCGAAAGGCCTCAACAACCTTTAGCCGAGAAGTGGCTTTCTTACGTTTTTGTTTGCTCTTTGTGGTTTTGACTTCATGCCAGAGATCTTCAGCCAATTTATCCAAGTCAATTCTGCCGAGAATATCAACAAAAGCTTCCGCCCCCATATCAGCCCTGAATACCTGTCCATATTTCGATCTAAATTCTCGGTAACGGTTTTCACTTAAAAAACTAAAGGGGACTAAACTTTTTAGGTTATCCTCTTCATTGGAAATCTCAATTTTAATTTTATTCTTCAAACCCTCGTATTGATCATTAAAGTCGACCAGATTGTTATCAGCTTCTGCTTGGACTTTAGCTATTGAAAAATCAATCTCTTGTATTTGTTTATCAATTTCTGACCGTACCGTTTGTTCAATCTCTTCCAATTTGGATTTGACAATTTCCTGTATTTTGGATAATACTTTTACCTCAACCTTTTCGCCTGATGAAACGAGAGTAATATCTGCAGAATCGAATCGAATCTCTTTTCTTACTTTAGATCCTTCTTTATCCTTTATTTTGCTCTCTAGTTGCTGCCCTTCTTTAATGACAGGTTCTACTTTTCGTGCAATTAACTCATCAATAGTGTCTTTAATATCCTTGTTCTTATCATTAAAATTAGCGATTTTTTCATCACGCTCATTATTTATTTCATCGATCCGGGTTTCAAGGGCATTTAATACCTCTTTATGTTTATTAGTAACCTCTTCTTCTATTCTCCCAGCAGCCTTCTCTTTCGCATCTTCATCGACAAAAGTAACAATATATTGGGCGAAATATAATACACGGTCTAAATTCCTGCGCGATATATTTAGCAGCAATCCGAGATAGGAGGGAACGCGCCGGGTATACCAGATATGAGCAACCGGTGAAGCTAAATCAATATGCCCCATCCTCTCTCTTCTTACCGACGATCGGGTTACTTCAACGCCACACTTGTCACAAACAATCCCCTTGTAGCGAGGATTCTTATACTTTCCACAATAACATTGATAGTCTCTGGTAGGTCCAAAAATAGCCTCACAAAACAAACCGTCTTTTTCCGGTCGCAACCTACGATAATTGATTGTTTCCGGCTTTAAAACCTCCCCATAAGACCAAGACCGAATGGTTTCTGGAGAAGCTAATCGAATTCGGAGAGCTACCAAGCTTTTTGTTTCCACTAAAAGACCTCCTTAATAATCAAGACAAACAGCTAAATTAAACGAGATAAATATAAAATCAAACAATCCGACATTATAACATATATATTGAATACCTACTTATTTTTTGAGGCATCACGAGGAAATTCTAAAGTAATTTTTGTACCGCCTCCCAGGTTACTTTCAACCAAAATCCCGCCATTCAAGATTTTCATTATGTTCTTTGTGATTTCAATTTCGTCTTCAGTTCGATAAAGGCCTTTATCATTCATCATTTTTTCAATATCGAGTTTGGAAATTCCTTTGCCTGAATCCCTGATAGAAACAAAAAATGAGTTTGGCCCATTATAGCTGTCAATTTCCACAACACCTCCTAAATGTGATTCCCTGATAGCATAATCAATGATATTCAAGAATACGTGGTTTAACAAAACAGCATCACTAAATATATTTTTCCCTTGTGTATCAAAATCATATTTAATTGTTATCCGTTTTTGTTTCACTAATGGCGTTAAAGTTAAAATCGCATTGCTTATACAATCATTGACTAAGACTTCTTTTATTTCTATAAAACGATCTATATTTAGACGATTCACCGACAATAATTCTTTAACGTTTTTTTCAATTTCTTCAATATTTGCGCTTATGGAAAAAAGAAATTCTTTTTGCTTTTCACTTAGATTTCCCAATGATTCTGTCAAAGCAACCAACCCTTTTATTTCTATCATAGGCGTTCGTATATGCTGTGTAATCGTTGAAATTATCGTTGACAAGTAATGATTTAATGCTTTTTCTTTTGTTTTATCTATAAATCGATGGCAAATTACACCTTGTATATCTGCTGAACTTACATCTAACCTGCTAACTTCAAACTCTTTATCATTATTGTTGATTTTATTTTTTTCTGAAAAGTTAGATGAATATAACAAATCGCTAAACAGAATCTCATCGGAAGATAAAGAACCATCCTCGGCTTGAACAAAGTTGAACTCTTTTATCGCGGACAGATTAGCATGCGTTATGATTTGCTGCCCATTACTAATTAAAATTGGCTCTTCGATCGAATCAAATACCTGTCGTAGAGTGATTATTTCTTGTGAAAGATAAATCGTATCAAACAACACGATAAGGTTTTTTTGATATTCACTAACAAAATAAGCGAATTGCTCAACATCCTTAGTAGAAAAAGCCCGGTAATTTTCATCTCCGACCCATACACATCCAACCTTAAGATCATTGTAAATTAATGGAAAAGCAACTATTGAACGAGGGAAACTTTTCCCTGGAATATACTTTATATTATGTGCTTTTGATGTGTCTTGGATAAGCAAATGACTCTTTCCGCCTAATTGGTTAACAATTTGATCGTCTAGAAAACCATATTCATTGCTTAAAGATCCATAACCAATCGAAAATGGCTGCAAAAAGAAATCCTTTTTTGAAAATATTATTCTTACATTATTCGTTTCTTTAATTGAAATTATTTTTGAAAACTCTCTAAAATATTCACTGAAATTTTTGTTGATTAATACTCTCTCGAAAGACCTGTTCTTTTTCCTCTCTTTCAACAATAAAGCTGTTTTTTCTTCCAGAGAATTATTTAATTTACTTATTAACTCTAAGAGCTCAGAACGCCGCAGCTTATTTATTGAATATCGCTCTTTATCGTTCTTTTCTTTTTTAATCTCTAATTGCTGATTCTTCTTATGTAAATTTTCTGATGTCAATTAAAATTCCTTATGATAGATAAAATCTCATCAACAACTCTTGAAATATCTTTCCCATCCGTATTAATAATAATTGCATCTTTTGCTGGAATTAGTGGAGCAATTTCTCGAGTGGAGTCTATCTTATCGCGCATTTCTACATTCTTTATTACATCTTCAAGATGACATTGTTTCCCTCTTTCTACTTCCTCATTATAACGCCTGAGTGCTCTTTCTTTTACGGAAGCTTCTAAGAATATCTTCAAGTCCGCGTTAGGCATTACAACCGTCCCTATGTCCCTACCCACCATAACTATTTTTCCTCTTCTTCCAAATTCCTGCTGCTGTTCAGTTAGAGCTTTCCTTACATACTGGTACCGCGAAACTTGACTGACATTTTCATTTACTTCAGGTTCTCTTATTTTCCAAGTTACATCAACTTTATCCACAAATACATCATTAATCCTACCGTCAGATTTAGTCGGTGGCTTTATTTCAATATCAATCTGGGTAGCCAATATGCTTACTTCTTCCACGTTATCGATATTAATTTTTTGATTAATCGCCGCCCATGCAACCGCTCGATACATAATACCTGTATCTAGAAATAAATACTCCAGCTCCTTTGATAGCATCAACCCCACGCTTGATTTCCCCGAAGCAACTGGGCCATCAATCGTTATTACATTTGGCAATTTCAATGTAGGTTTCTCCATTTTGTTTTTTATTCCCCATTAACCCAAATATAGTTAATTGATTTACGCATTATTGATTTTCTGAATATCAGCCATGACCAAAAATCATAAGAAAAAAGACTATTTATGGGTTCTATATACCACCTGGGAAAGGAATCAACAACAAATTCTTGTCCAAAATATTTCCCTGTAGGTTCTCCAATAGCTTCTGTTTTTGATATCAAAATATCAAATTTTTCATTTGGTCTCAGATTTTCATTGAATGAGTTCACGTCGTAGGACCGTAATTCCCATAAAAAACTTGGCTCTTGCACATTCACCAAGCCAATTTTTATGCCATCGTTAGCGAAATCTTTTGTAATTTTTGCATTTTTTATCTGGTCTTGAATTATGTGCTTGTCAAAAATAGACCCAGACCATAACACTTCTGAATATCGCGAATTCGCTAAACCGCTAGCCCTAAACGAAAACCCTGCTTGCACAAAAAGCAGCAAAATAAGTGCGGCGTTTGTAAGTCTAAGCAAAGAATATTTTAAACTTAATTGATAGGTAAGAATAATAACAGATCCCGCGACCACAATTATTATTGTAATTGTCGTGATCGAGGTTTGAAATTGTGAAAGCCCAGAATAACCCTGGTATATGTACCTAGCAAAATTCATTATAAGAGCAATCAGCAAAACCAGAAAATATGTGATTTTAATTAGATCATTGTTATTTATTCCCTGAATAATAACTGGTGTATTAAGAGATATATATATAAGCAAAAAACCGCTTACCCATAACAGATCATAAAACTTATGATATGGATTGATTATTATAAATAGCAGTGTGATGGTGATCCAAATTATTAATAAACAATTTGTCCACTTTCCCTGGTTGTGTGTATTTATCAGTTGATATATAAATATGAATAAATAGAATGGCAAATAAGAAAACATCACTACCAAAAAAGCGAGTGGCGATTCTCCAATTGAATAATGACTCGAAAATTTTTCCAGGTTACTTATAACATCCGAAAGGATTAATGAAATATCAAATTTATATATGGTGATAATTAAAGCCAAAAATAGCCCAATAATTAAATATTTTTGAAATTGAAAAACATTATTTTTCTTCCCCCATTTCCTGGTTTCTTCAATAAGATTCTCTATAAAAAGCTCTTGGTGGGTTTTCTGATAAACCAAGAAAGCAATTCCAAATATCATCGCAAGCATTGTTCCGCGGCCAGAAATGATTAACAAAACCAAAAAAACAGTACCCGTAAAAAAATCTTTTTTCCAAATAGCAGCCAATAAAAAAACTAAAGCAAGAAACGCAAAAATATTACTTCCTATTTGAATAGAATTCACAATCATAAAGGGGTCAACTACAATAAATAGAGACAATATCATTCCAGTTTTATTTTCCAGCTGATCTTTTAAATATAAAGGTAATAGAGACAAGATACTCCCTGCAAGAATCGGCCATATTCTTGCGGCTAAATCATTGTCGCCAAAAATGAAGAAACTTGTTTTTATTAATATAAATTCAATAATTGAAAGCCCTTCAGGGTAGGTTGATGTCTCATCAGTAATTCTTAATAGTATTGATGCTTCATACGAATTTATCGGCAATTTTTGAGATGCAAAAATGCGAATTGTGAATGCCACAAGAAAAAAGAGCACATAAACCAGATGGGGTCTCTTTATTTCATATTTTGTTATATTTCTAAACGTTTTGTTCATAATAAATCTAAATTAATATTCATAAATTACTACACTAGAGTTCTTAAATATTACTGGTAAATTTAGTTTAAATTTTTCTTCTGAAATTTGATAAGTATTTCTTTCTACATCGCCGATATAAATATATCGTAGATTATATTTTTCTAAAATATCCTTCGCCGTAATCCAATTTTTTGTACTATACAACTCTTTAATATCAGACTCGCGCGATCCAATTTCTTCAACACCTCCCCGCCACTGCATTTCATGCCCAGGCCATCCCAGCAAAGTTGGCAATCCAGTAAATTTTGAGATTCTTCCATAATTGGAATAACTTCCACCAACAGCTTCAGAAATCACACCAAGTGGAACAAGGTTTAAATATTTTACAGATTCATATTCATCTTGGTTCGATAATTGTGAATATTGATTTCCATTTAAGGTAAAATCCCTGCCAACTAGACCTTCAATTCTCTCTCTTGTCGAGAAAAAAGGATATACGAGCCCTAAAATAATGCTCAATATTGTTACGGTAATAATAACTTTTTTGCCAAGTGATTTCTTGATTTTACTTGATTGGCTTACCGCATAAGCTGCGCTGATTGAAAAAAGGATCCATGATTGAAAATAAAATTTGAAAATGGTGTTCATTCGCCAACCAAATTGATCACGCAAATAAAATATCTCAGGGAATAATATTAGACCTGCCCCCAGCAAAATCATCAACCCTATAAAAGAGTCCTGTTTATTGATTAGTAATTGGTCCTCAGTCAGCTTCGCTTGCTTTATTGAATGGATAATAATTGAGATCATTGCAGAAACCATTATGATCAACACCAAAATATCAATGGGATCTGAGATTATTCTTTCCATAGTTCCCAAAATCAATTCTTTAGTGCTGCTCGCACCATAAATTGAAATATACGTGTGAAGGCGTTGTGAGCTCAGTTGGATAAAATTTTTATAATTTCCACCCAAATGATTTTGAAGATACCGGTAAACATCAGGAATCGCCCCAATAACAAACGGAAAAAGCAGTGAAACCATCAGACTGATGATATACCCCCCCAGAGAAATCAGGAAACTCTTTCTAATAAGAGTTCTAGGTAGATCAGGTAGTATCCGAAATAATATATCCGATAATAAAATTGCGACTAATGGAAGAAACATCACAAGTAAATGAACGCTCCTAGATTGAAAAATCAAACTGGGTAAAATTCCACCAGCCTGCGATGAAAAACCTATCAAGAAGGGTAAATAAAATGTTATACAAATTACACCTAAAGTAAAAAGCCCCATGATACTTTCTTTAATTATTATTCCGATGGATTCTCTTTTTGGATAAATAGAAATAACATATACCACCCCTGCCAAACCAAAATAAATTGGAAAATCCCATGTATTAATAAAAATTAAGCTCCCCAAAGCCAATGCTAAAAACCAATTAAATCCCTTCTTCCAAAAGGAAGCGATATTTTTTAATAAGGAATTTTCATTTTCCCTTTCCTCTATTAATAATGTGTACGAGCAGATTATACAAAGGAGTACAAATGGCATGGCTAACACATGCGGATGAAGATCCCCCAGGTAAAATGAAAAGAAAGGAAATTCATCAATAATCTCCCGCGGTTGTCCTTGGATTGTATAATCCTGCAACACACGTGAAGCACGCCACCACCAAGTTCCACCAATTCTTCCAACATTCCAATCGAAAGGCATTGATGGCGGATTAGATAGTTCTCTAATATCCAGCCAACTCCAAAAGCGAGAAACCATTTCACCGCTTTGATCAGCTTTCCATAAAAACCCTAAGGAGTGAAGTAATTCAAGAAAACCTTCGCCATTACTCACAATTAATAAGAAAACGGGGGCTAAAATGCTATTAAGAATTGCTGAATTAACCTTCTTCTGAGAAATACTTTTTTTATCTTGTTCAATTTTTCCAATTAATATATTGAAAAGAATTCCAAATGCCCCAATTGAAATGAGTGCAAACCAAAAAATAAGGGCCAGGTTAAACGCTATCCCAGGATTTGTTCCTATTATCTTAATGATAGCAGCAATGATCAAATATCCAAAATAATAATATGAAATAGAATATCCAGACAGCCAAGGGTCATTTGGCGGGAATGACTGAGACCTAAGAATCCCATTAATAAAAGTTAGTTCCATTGGTTTTTCGGTACCAATAATTCCCGGGTTCGCCCCCCGCATCATAGTCATGAAGAATATGGAAATCAAAAATATTGCTTCGCTGAAAAGAATTACTTTTTTATGGGATTTAATCCAATCATATATTTCGATCCAGAGATGTTTCTTATATAAGAAAATAATAGATGCGAAGAGAATTACTATCAATGTGAAAATTGCACCAACCCGTGTATTTCCGATGAACCCAAATGTATTACCAATCCAATATGCATAACCCCAAATCAATAATCCTACAATTTTTGAAAATGAATAACCTTTTGTATACAAATTTTTAAAAAGAGAAAAGCAAATTGGAAAAGCAATCCACCCAATTATTAAAAATAATATCCACCAAAATAACAGGTCACTCATTTATTTCTGCACCACCTTAAATAGATTGGTATCTTCGGAGGAGTAAACTAGTTCTAATAATCCATCCGCATATAAGAAAAATTTGTCAATCCCTTCCCGAGGATAGACACTTCTTTCTAATTGCCCAATAACAATGTAATCAATTTTATAATTTTCAATCAGTTCTTTAGCTTCTGACATATCGGCAGCGGAATAAAACGTATTCACATCTTCAACTCGTTTAAATACCCAATCTGAAGGATTTATTGCGCGTTGTTGGCGTTGATGCCAATTCCAACCAATAACCCCTGGTAATCCAGTGTAAATCGTGATCCTATTCCCCCAGCGATATTCTGGCACATTTGCTTCGATTATTATCGGAGTGCCTTTAATATTATCCTGCATCCAGCGGATTAGTTCATAATCCTGATTTAAATCCATCGCCTGTTTGTTTTCAGTATAGCTGGAATATCGCATGTATTCCATCCCATCAAGTGTTACAGGAATAGTGTCTGAGATTCTATCAGTGATCTTATCAGCGCTTGCAATAATTGGGAACAAAGCGACAGAAATGGACAGCAATAAAACCATTGTAACCCAAGCTGAAAGCACATGTTTCTTTTCCCGAATCTTTATACTCATAAGAAGTTGATATAAGTACCATGAGGAACCTATTGCCAGGCAAGTCCACGCCTGCATATAAAACTTAAATACGGTGTTCATTCGACCAATATCCCCGGAAAGAACAACAAGCTCCACTAAGAGGGTAAGCCCTAAACCAATACATGTAAGAATAATAATAAACCGCTTCTTCTCAGAATTTTCTTTCCTGAATAACAAAAGACTTAAAAGTGTAACTGCTGGAATTACAAAAATACTAATTTCTACATTTTTGATAACCAAAAATACTACTACAGTTAGGAGGAGTAAAAAACCAGCAATGATACCCCTTCGATAGGGATAAAATTTATTTAATCTGGACAAAGGCGTGATTCGCATCCAATTCTTTACTTCAATGAATATCCAACTATAAATTATGAATATAAAATACCCCCAATGAGTCAAATACGACCCTAATGGTGTTTTTTCTCCTGTCCAAAAATCTATTGATGTATACCCCTGCCCATACCATCTCGAAAACGGATAATAAAGGAAATATGAAATTAACCCTAAACTTATAGCAGATAATATACCCAAACATATAGTTCTTTTCCGACTCGAAAGATTTGGGAATATCTTTGTGGAAGGTATCGCGTATTTTAAATATATGTATAAAATACCTCCACAAGCAATCATCAAAGCCACAGGATAATCCCATGTGTTAGTCGGGCGCAGTGCACCAACAATAAGCCCCCCAACAAGTAATTTCATCGGGAATTCCCATTTTCTTTGGTATTGCATTCGCTCATTAATTAATGAAATTGTCCAACTCAAAACGAGGAGTGTAATCGGGAGTGCAAACAAATGAGCATGAGGATCCCCATATAAAAAAGTAAAATATGGGAATTCTGTAATTGGTTCACCTGGTATGGTTCTAGATGGTATCCAGTACCAATCTCCAGGATAATAATTAAAGTTTATTTGTTTAAGGAATATTTTTATCCCATCAAAAAATGAAGCGATCGAGTTAATATTTCGTAGATTAGCAAATGGATGTGCAATTTCAGGTATTCTCCGAAAACCTTGAACAACCATTTTTACAGTTCCCAGATTGCCGATTATTAAAACAAATATTGCAGTAATCAAACCAGAAAGCATTTTCCTTTTTAAAAACGTTGATTTTTTCGACTCGCCACGGTTCTCGAATCCTCTTTCTAAAAGATTCCAGCCAACACAAAATGCGGAGGAAGCTGTGAAACTAAAAAAACTAGGCAGTATCAGATTGTATGCAATTGAGGGAACTATACCTAATAATTTTGTCGGAATTGCAGCAATAAGAAAGCCCCAGTAATAATAATTTATATATCCACCAGCGTACCAGGGGTCATACGGTGGATATGAAACGCTCTTGATCAGCGCATTGAAATAAGAGAAATCCATTGGCTTTTCCCCTCCCTTATAAGGATGCCAAAGATCTGGATTTCCAATACGTATGAGCAGGAAGAAAACGAAAAAACTTAAAATAATGATTTCAATAGAGAGTATAGAAATTAAATTGTCTGATAATTCTTGGAATATCTCGGTTTTTTCCAGGTAGAACAGAACTCCATTAATTACAAAAAGAATTAGAATGCAATAAAATATTGTCCAACGAGTAACTTGAATCCCTAGTGAGCCAGCTATCCAAACAATAAATGTCAGAATTACAAGTCCTGCAACCCTTAAGATTGGCCATCCTTTTCTGTCTAAGCCCTTGAAAGCAATCCTAATGGTTGGGTATACCATCCAACCCAGAAATGTTATGCCGATATACCAAACCAAAATAGATATGATTGGGTTTTTATTTTGTAGAGAATCGTAATCGAAGATATTTGCCCATGTCCCTGTACTTTTCTGGAAATTCCATGTTTCTTCCGGCAAATTTAAGATTCCCGGGCGTTGTTCCGCTTCTTGTGGAGAAATATTTAACACTTCATCAAGGTTAACAATTGAAAGTGAGTCAACTGCGGTTTCAAATGAGAAATCTTCCGATTTCTCAAATATAAACACTTTTGGATGGTCATAAACTGAAAACGCCTCTTCGGCAAATTGTGTGTTTATCTCCATTCCAAAAATTTCAGGTTCTGATTGAAAAGTCTTAATTAGTTCAAATTCCAGGTTTCCAGTGTAAATCCCCGGTTGTGCTTTTTTGTAGCACCGCTGGACATCTGTTGAATTGCATCCAATTAATTCTTTATAGAATAATGTGGATAACGGGTACTTTTCTGGAATTTGAGTAATGCTGCCCCATTGCCTATTAGAGCTGAAAATAATATAATCCGCTTGGTCTAGTATTGAGACAAATCGTGAGAATTTATCCACGTTGTCATCCCAGTACATCTGAAAATTTAACTCCGATTGATAAACTCCCGAATAATTATCGAAAGGGTTCAATCCATACATAAACAATGGCAATGTATCATCCCAATCGGTTTCCTTGGCAGTTTTACTTCCATATATAAAAGCGGGGGATAAATCTAGCGCATCAATACTAACTGACAGTTCATAAACCACATCTGGTTCTACAATAACCGGCCTCTCAAATACAACAGAAAAACCCTGACCTCTAAAATCATCTCTTTCAGAAAATCGGGCAAACAATTTTCCAGCTGACAAAACTTGCCCGGTCGATGAGTTTTTTACTTCTGCAGTGAAAGATACTTCACTTCTTTCATTGACAGCAGTCCGCACACGATAATAATCTATTTGCAACAATTCGCCTTTTTCAATCGGCGTAAAAGTATAATTGTATGGTTCTCCCACCAACATTGGCTCTGCAAACTCAAAAATCCGTTTATAAATCTCTTTTTCCCCTACCTGGTTCACAATACTTACAGTTCCAGAGAATTGCAGCTTGCTTTCAGGTTGTATAGAGCGTAAAAAAAAGATATATTCTTTGCCTTTTTCTAATAAAACATCATTTGGTAAATCGTATTGATAACTATTTCCCCTTACATCACCCTCCATTTGAAATAATCCGGTTATTTCGATTTCTGTGAGGAGATCATTATTGTTACCCTTTTCATATATCGTAATCACAAGATGCTGATCCACATAAACCGGGGTTTTTGCAATAATATGATCAAATGCAATCCCGGAAATTGAAGTGTCTTTCCCGGGACTAAAATCGAAAGAAAGTCCTTTTTCTGAGGTCAACTCATAGTACTTTGGGTATGGTATTGGCTGAGAAATTTCTTCATCCTCATTCTTAATTCTCAGATTGATCGCCCCTTCAATATTTTTATAAATCCACTCACTAGCTTCTATCCGTGTCATCGGTTGTCGATATACATTGACAAATGCTAATGCCCATACAATGGCAGAGAAAATGAAAACCATAACAATTAATAATCTATAGTAATTTTTCAACCAATAATGTTTGTTTCTTCTTTTTTCTATTGCTACAAGAAAACAATCAATTAGCCAGCCAACGGTAACCGCTAACGTTGGATATACCAATAAAAAATAACGCATAGTAGGGTTCCACCGAATCGCCTGCCATAACAAGTAAATTATGTTCCATCCCATTAGTAAACCAAAGTGCTTCCACTCACCTTTGATAAGCTTTCCCCCCATCATTAAAAGGCCAATTAATGACAAAAGGCCAAAAGACAGACCCATTCCCCAAACGACCATATTTGTTATTGGAAAGAAAACCGACCGTCTCGTCCATTGAAGAGATGGTGGGTAATTACTTAATCCTGAGCTTAAAGCACTTAATTCCTTTAAATTATTGATCCATTTTGGATTCAACGAAAAATTAAGAAATTCAGGACCTGAAAACGCATAAGGCTGGAATAATCTGAACACAATTAAACTTAATACTCCAGCAACCATTAAATTTCGTAGACGAATTTTCCACTGAAAATCAGATAGATCATAAGGAATATTTCGATCTGATAATAATATTGCAGCAGGAAGAAGAACTGCAGCCACAACAGCATTTATCTTTGATGCTGTGGCCAAACCTAATGCAACCGAAAAAAGTACGAAATAGCCAAAACCCTCCCAATCACTGATTAATATTTTCCATTTCTGGTGATTTTCCTGCGAGCGAATGCGTGAACGATCACAGCGCATAACACGCACAGCAGCAAAGAACGCGAGCATAGTAAAGAACGTAGTGAAGTTGTCAACGATGAAAAAATGAGAGATCTGAATGGGTAAAGGCGCACATGCATAGAAAAGCGCAGCAAATAAACCATTTCGGTTAGACTGGAATAAATCCCGCGCGATGAAGTACACTAAAACAATAGTACCCAGATCAAAAATTCCAGAAAGATATCTCCCAACAATATGTATCTCTGAATAGCTGGTTTGGTTAAGGAATTCTCCAATATATCGAACAAGAAATATTGGTAGTGTTCCATATACAAAAAATGGAAATGTCTGGTTTCCGTTTGCATCAATTACATTGTGCGGGTTAAGAGAGGAGTTATTTGTATCAAAGTATTCACTGAGGTTTTCTACAGGGTTGAGTGCTGTTTCCACCATAGTAAGAAAGCGTTCATCTGGATGAAGGTGGTAGTTGTCATCCCAGTTTATCCCAACAAACCGGAAATAAGCGCCGCCAGCTATAACCAGAATTAAAGCAAAGAGTATAAACCAGCTTTCTCTTTTTTTCATATTGATCATATATTCTCAGTGTTTGAATTAATTTAACCCTTTCACAGTATAAATGATGAATTCTTTTCCCGGTATCCTTGAATAGAATATGGCTGTTTCACCATCCGGAAAATATCTTTCCAATACAGAGAGAGTTGCACTATCCTCTGGTTTAATAATGTATAATTTGTCTCCTGAATCTTTAGTAGTTTTTGAAATCTCATCTCGCCAAAGAGCAAAATCTTTTCCAGGGTATCCAGCATTAAAACCCACCAGACGTGTATCCACCCAGTGAGGATAAGGAACAACATACGCAAGGTCTTGGCTTCCTCCAGATTGAACAAACTTCTTGACCACATTCCCAATTTCCGTTGAGTTCCATGCATTCATGTCAAACTGTTCTTTATACTCATTGAAGACAATATGATAATTGTTTGCTAATGAGATTGATATTATAACTACCCCTATCGTTCCAGAAATTAATCTTGAAATCCTTTTTGAAAAAGAATTAATGATTGCCTTATTTAAAACAAGAAAACCAATACCAATAATAACAAAAATAGGTACCAGCGCACCTGCGCTTCTATTTAGTGAAGGATTTTCCCCGGTGTAAGCAAGCGATAAGATAGAAGGCATCATTAAAATAGGAATAGATACTAACACCCCCCCCGCCTCCCAACTTCTTTCTTTTTTAATTTTGTGAATCAGGTAAACCACACCAACAAAGAAAAAACCAGCACTTACGAAGTCTAGCGCAGGCCGATTTGGTACAGAGTGCACCCATATCTGGCCATTTTTATAGAATGGCATGACAATAGAATCCCAAAGATTTTTTATAAACAGAATAAATGCAGGTTCATTAAAAGATCGTTCAATTTGAGTAATCCGCGAAAGTGATCGGTAACTAAAACCTCCTGGATTATCAAACCAATATCTTAATAGAGGGAGAAAAACAGACAAAGCCCCAATTCCAACGATACTTAAACCAAACATTGTCTGAATACGAAAATTAACAGACTCTCTGTTTAGTAGAAATAAGAAAACAACAATCATAACTAAAATAGGTAATATACGAGAAGAGCTGTATCCATGAAGACCCAATCCTAAAGATAATCCGCACAATAAAAGAAAATTGCTGTCTCTTTCTTTTAAACCTCTGATTAAGAAATATAGAACAGGTGCAGTAAATAATGGGTATAAAGAATACCGTAAACCTACCCTCGATATCACATTAGGCCAATATCCGATACCTGCAAACAAAAATGCGAACAAACCTCCCCACTTGTTCGATTGATCCTTACCAATTAAAAATATGAACGGTAGTGTTAAAAGCCCAAAAATAACTGTTCCGATCTTTAAACTCAAAAAATTCATATCTGTGCTAAATATTTTAATGATTGTTGCTGTGAAGTAGAACTGAATTCCTTCCCGTCCTGTATTTCTAACAAAAAACACCGGAAAATCTCCCCTTAACACATCCATCACATCTAATAATTTTTCTGCATGATCACTAAACATTTCACCTGGTATTTCATTAATTCTATAGATACGAAAAAATAATATGATAATGCTCGCAAGAATCATTAGAGCAATGAAACCCAGATCCTTCTTCTGTGGTTTTCCTTTTGAATATGCTGTGGGTTTCCAAACTGCAATAATAAAAAATAGCACACTCGCCAACCAAGAAAAAATATTTATCCAGTTAAACTGATTTTCAGAAAATAGAAAAAAGGAAAGAATATGAAAAATAAAAAATAAAACAAGGAATAAATCCCTTTTTCCTAATTGAAAATTATTATCTGTTGAAATTGTTTTTTGTTTTTTTAAATATGGGTACTGCACAAAACCAACCCACAAAAACACTGCGGAGAAGAGATATAAAACCAGGGCACGTGGCACGTGTAATCGAGAAGGTTCAAGAAATGCTTGTGCAAGCAACGCCAATCCTGTACCAAATATAATTTTTCCATTTCCTTTTCCACGTCCAAAATTATTTTCCTTCAGCTTGATTGGCCGCCCTTTTTTACCATCACCAAGGTTAAGGAAATCATGGATATTTATCGTTATCCCAGGATCAAAAAGAGATTTTATGTAATCTAAAATACTAGGTTCTTGCATCGTTTGCAATCTTTTTAGATATAAAGAATGTATAAGCCCCCTCAGGTGATTCTTGGTCTAAAAAATAGTGCTTTTTTAGCCAAACAGACACAACCCATAAATTCCATCTAGTAGGAACCAGTATCCATTTTCCAAAGATTTTCTTACTAAACCATGATGGAATTCCGAATAAATGCCCCCATTCCAAGATCTTCAAGGATGTCTTTGGAAAATAATTCCAGGATTTTAATATTTCAAATCCCGCAGATTCTAATCTTTCTTCCCATTTGGATACCGGGTCTGGATGGTAATGGCGTGAAATCTTATTAAATAAATGTTGATAGGATTTCGCCCAATTTTTTAACCCCACCCTATTGAAGAATCTCCCTACTGAAAGGTTCCTAGTGAAGTTTTCATTGGGAACAGTTATTATAAAAAATCCGCCATGATTTAATATTCTTCTCGCTTCACTAAAAACAGGTTCAAGTACTTTTATATGTTCAAGAACAGAGTTACTAAAAACAGTGGAAAAATAACTGCTTCTGAAAGGTAAGTGGTCACCTGATCCACATATATGAAGTACACAGTTCTTCTCTTGTTTTGCATTTCGCAATTCAGAGAATGCAGGGTCAATTCCAACATCAATAGAACGAGAAAAAGTTTCTGAGGTGAAATGTCCATCACCAATACCCAGATCAAGTATGGGTGAGGGCATGTTTATATCTTGATAATATCTTCCTTCCACAGCCCGTAAAAATGCTCGAAAATAAGGTAGTGAGATTATGTTTTTCCAGAAAAGATCGAGGTGTTTTTTCTCCATTCAGTTCCTATAATTCTGAAGAGGGGTTTATTTCTTTATTGATTTCTTTAAATAATTTTATATATTCTTCCGCTACAGAAAACGGAGTATATTGTTCCTTTATCTTTTGATATCCGATCGAGTACTTTTCCTTATGTTCAAAAACCTTAATAACAGCCTGCGCCAATTCTTTAAAATCTCCGATTGGAATAACCTCGCCCATACCGTGTCTAATTACTGGCTGGCGAACTCCAGGTAGGTTTGAAGCAATGCTTGGGACTTTATTAATCATAGCTTCAATTTGTACCAATCCAAATGCTTCGGTCGAATTCAAGCTTGGTATTGTTAGAATATCCAGGTTAGGATAGAAGCCAGCCATTTCACGGGGAGACAACAACCCTAAGAATTTCCAGTTACCTTTTTCCTGGTAGCGCCTAATCAACGGCATCAATCTTTCGAAATAACGTTCTTCGCCAAGGATGTTTTCATACGGCCCTGCGAACCACACCTCAGTTTTCGGATATTTCAAGATAATTTCTTCTAATGCATATAAAAGAACTTCCACACCTTTTTCTGTTGCAAAACGCGCGGCCATGCCTATGACAGGATGATTATCAGAAGGATTATGCTGCTGTTTGAAGGTTTGAATTTCTAATTCTGAAATTTCCGGCAATTCGACAGGAGGGTTGATCACCACCAGTTTTTCCATAAAATGGCTGATAAATTTTGAGTTCTCTGCGTAATCTTGCGTATAAGTAACAATTCGATGCGTGAATATTCCCGCGATATGATTCATCAAGTGTACGCTCTGATTTGCAGCCCAATTTAAAATCCCTTTGGGCATCCTTAAATCGCAATGATACGTGATAACAGTTGGTTTCTTATAAATTCTTCCCCTGAACGCTAACCCAGCAGCGTCCAATTGAGGAAGATGCAGATGGATCACATCATGCTCTCTAACAAGTTTATTTGCCGCCCATCCCAATGTAGGCATTATTACCCCTTTGCTTACTCGCATGATTACAGGAATGCGAACAATCCGTACTCCTTGAAGAACTTCATTTCTTGGGAGAGCAGAATCATATTGTGATGTAAGTACAGTAACGTTATGTCCCTTTTTAACAAGTGCTTTTGCTAAACGTTCAGCATATATCGTTAACCCACTAGTATGCGGGCGGTAATATGTCAGCTCAATTAATATTTTCATTGATATTTATGCAAATAGTTTTTTGTTTTCCGCCACCCATCGGTATAACGATGAAAGACCTTTTTCCACGCTTGTTTTTGGAGACCAGCCAAAATCATCCTTGATTTTTGAGATATCAGAAATGTAAATTTTCTGGTCACCTGGGCGCCATTCTTGAAAACTTATTGGAATTTCTTTCCCGTGAATTTTTTCTAAAATCGGGCCAAATTCTCGCCAAATAGAAACAGAATTCTCAATTCCCCCACCAATATTAAATATCAGTCCTTTTGCGTCTTCTTTCCTGTCAATTGCCATATCGTAAGCATTCATTAAATCATCTACGAAAAGAAGATCTCTGACTTGTTTTCCATCCCCATAAATAGTGATCGGTTTACCTAATACCGCTGCAATCACAAACCATGCAACCCAACCCTGGTCTTCTACCCCAAATTGGCGCTTGCCATAAATGCAGCTCTGTCTGAAGACAACTGTAGGAATATCATAAATTCTTGAATAATCCCTGACATATTGATCGCCGCATCCTTTTGAACATCCATACGGTGAATGGAAATCCAATAATTGATTTTCGTTAACACCGGCGTGAAGATCCTTAAATGAATATCGCATTTCCTTTTCAATAACCGTGATATCTTTAATCTCACCATAAACTTTATTCGTTGACGCATAAATTATCAGCGGCTTTTCCCCACACAATCTTGCTGCTTCGAGTACATTGAAGGTTCCAGCCGCATTTACACTGAAATCAAATTGTGGATCGGTAACCGATGAAGTAACCGCAACTTGCGCTGCTAAATGGATGATTACATCCTTTTCTTTTACGACATTCTTTAGATTTTCGTAATTACGAACATCACCTTTGCTAAATTCAAAAGATTTGCCATGAGTTTTGGAGGATATCCATTCTAAATTTTCTCTTGCCCCGTTTCTTGATAAATTATCATATATTGTTACATCGTCTCCATTCAAAATCCGATGACAAGCGTAATTTGATCCGATGAAACCAGCCCCACCAGTTATCAGTATCTTTTTTGCCATTTTTTCCACACCTATTCTTAATTAATTTCTTCAGTACTTTCTTGCTTGGCAGATCGGATCTTCCTAAGAATATCGGAAATGGATTCTCCTTGCCTCATCACTGCTATTAATCCGATAGCCGTTGTTAAAATGATTTGAACTAAATGAATCACAACTGCTATACCTAATGACTTTTCGACGCTTATACCAAAAACAGAAAGTGCCGCTATCATCGTGCCTTCAAATACGCCTAACCCAGCTGGCGCAGATGGGAGGGCGATCCCTAAGGCAAGAACTCCTTCAGTAAAAATTGCCCACCAGAATTTAACACCGCTTTGAATTATATTAATGCCAAAAAAGAGGATAATAGTCCACAGAAACCATGAGATGATAATCCAAAAAAGAACTGAAATAAATTGCCTCCAATTAGCCATGATCAAGAATCCATCAATGATCATCTCTATTTTCGGTAATATCTTTTCAATGAAATTCGTGTTTCTTTTTCCAATATTCCGTAACCAGATTTTTACTTTTCCAGCGTTCAAAGCTATTAGCAAACCAGATAGTAGAAAAAACAAAAAAAGAATAAGCAAGGCAAAAGCAATTGGGCGGATGTTATTTAATTGCGAGACAAACGGGAATGTAGTTAGAAACATAGAGGCCGCGATAACAAGGTCTAAAGACCTTTCTACGATAACGCTGGAAAATATTGTAAAGGCATGCTCTGAAGCAGGCTTTGAAAATAATATAGTCTTGACCAATTCGCCAGAGCGTGGGATTAGATTATTGAATAAATATGATTCATTAATTAATAAGAACGAATCGATAAATTTCACTCTCGGCAGCAATTTCATCCATGCCACAGCCCTTGCAGCTAATGAAATTAGTGTCAAAACAACAATAATTAGAATATTTTTTAAACCAATTTCTGACATTGAATTAACCAAAACATTAATGTCTACAACTTTTGAAATAAAAAAAGATGCTAGAAGGCTGATCAAAATACCCGGCAGCCAACGCAGTGTTTTTTTAATTACTGACTCCTTTTTCAATCACCCTCCAACCGCAATACTGCCATGAAAGCTTCCTGCGGAATATCAACATTCCCGATTTGTTTCATGCGCTTTTTACCCTTTTTCTGTTTTTCCAAGAGCTTTCTTTTTCGGCTAACGTCTCCTCCATAGCATTTTGAAGTCACGTCTTTTCGCAAAGCTTTCACGTTAGCCCTCGAAATAATCCTTCCATCTGCAGATGCCTGAATAGCCACATCGAATAGCTGCCTAGGAATCAATTTCTTCATTTTGGTTACTAATTTTTGGCCTTTATTGTATGACTGCTCACGATGGACAATAGTTGCCAGCGCATCTACGGATTCCCCCCCAATTAGCATTTCCAACTTTACTAGATTTCCTGGTTTATATTCGCGAAACTGGTAATCCATTGAGGCGTAACCGCGAGTCTTCGATTTTAGATCATCGAAAAAATCTATAATTATCTCTGATAAAGGTACTTCAAACCGAAGCTGAACGCGATTTGGAGCAGGGTATTCCTGTTCAATAAAAATCCCATTACGCTTAGTAACAATTTCCATTACAGCGCCATAATACTCAGTAGGTGTAAATATCCATAAATCCATCCATGGTTCCCGAATTTCACCAATTGAACTCTCTTCTGGTAAATCAACTGGGGAATCGATAAATGTGGATTTTCCATCTTGGGAAATAATTTCATATTCCACCGTAGGTGCAGTTAATATAATATCCAGGTCATATTCCCTTTCTAATCTTTCCTGGATAATTTCCATGTGAAAAAGTCCTAAGAATCCACACCGGAAGCCGAAATTTAACGCTTGTGATGTTTCCGGTTCAAAAACCAACGAGGCATCATTCAGCTGCAATTTACCAAGTGCCTCTTTAAGATCTCCATAACTCTCACCTTCAACTGGATAAACTCCAGCATAAACCATCGGCTTTGGATTCTGGTACCCTTTCAGTGGTGTCTCTGATGGATTAGAAATTGAAGTGATTGTATCGCCTACTCTGCATTCCTGCACGGTTTTTAATCCAGTAGCAATGTATCCCACATCTCCTGGTTCCAGTAAGTCAATCTCCACCATGCCGGGGTTAAAAACCCCAATCTCTACTGGCTTAAAATCTAAATCCGTTGCCATTAAACGTAGTAAATCTTTTTGATTGATACTTCCTTCAAACAATCTAATGTAAGCGATAACCCCTTTAAAGGAATCGTAATGAGAATCAAATATCAACGCTTGGGTTGGGTTATTTTTTGCCCCTTTTGGGGGGGGGATTTTCTCAACGATCGCTTTCAACACTTCTTCAATGTTTAATCCTTGTTTTGCTGAAACGCGTATCATTTCAGTAGAGTCAATTCCAAGTAAATTACTCAAGTCATCAGCAACATCGTCGGGGTGTGCAGAAGGTAAATCGATTTTATTAAGAACCGGTATGATTACAAGATCAGATTCAAGCGCCAGATAAAGATTTGCTAAAGTTTGTGCTTCAATCCCCTGGGTAGCATCCACAACAAGCAATGCTCCCTCGCAAGCAGCAAGTGCTCTACTTACCTCATAATTAAAATCCACATGTCCTGGAGTATCAATTAAATTAAGTTCATACTCTATATCATGATACAGGTAAGACATTCGCACCGCAGATGCTTTGATAGTAACGCCTTTTTCCCGTTCGAGATCCATGGTATCAAGCAATTGATCAACCATCTCTCGTTCAGAAACAGTTCCAGTAACCTGTAAAAGGCGATCGGCCAAGGTAGACTTACCATGGTCCACATGGGCTATTATGCAGAAATTTCTTTTTAATTTAGTTTGCATACCAACCTTTTAGTATACACGATAAGTCGAGTCCACCTTCATTCGCCTTTGAATGGCTCTAATTTGAGATATGTGAGGAATTCAACATTCCCTTTCGGCCCTTTGATAGGTGATTCAGTTACCCCAAGCACATCAAATCCTTCATTTTGTACTGCAGATAATATGTCTTTAACAACTTTCTGCCGCTCTTTATCGCTGCGAATAACCCCCCTCCCTTTTGCAGCGATTTTTCTGCCTACTTCAAATTGAGGTTTTATCAAGGCGATTACTCGCATTTTCGTTTCTTGCTTACACCAATATTTTACAATCGGGAAAATCCTCTTCAGGGAAATAAAAGAAACATCAATTGTTACCAGCTCAATAGGTTCAGGAAAACCTTTCACATCTTTTACATTTACCCTCTCCATAACAATCACATTCGGATTATTCCGTAAAGAATAATGAAGTTGGCCAAACCCTACATCTACCGAATATACTTTCTCAGCGCCATTTTGTAAAAGGCAATCTGTAAAACCGCCTGTCGATGCGCCAATATCCGCACAAATTTTTCCTTCAATATCATTTATATTAAATTCGGCGATCGCTTTTTCCAGTTTTAGTCCACCTCTAGAAACATACTTAGGTTTAGTCTTAATTACAATATGGCAAGAAGGATCAAATAAATCGGATGATTTATGAACAAGTTGACCATCCACCGTTACCTCTCCTGCCATAACTAACCGCTGAGCTTTATTACGGCTTTCAGCCAGCCCAAAACTTGTTATTAGAATGTCTATCCTTCGTTTCTTCATAATTCCTTTGTACTAATTCTAATCGGCAAATGTGATAATATTTTTAAATGTTAACAAATATTATTAAAACTTTCCGAATCAA
Source organism: uncultured Pelolinea sp. (assembly GCA_964540175.1). Classification (GTDB taxonomy): domain Bacteria; phylum Chloroflexota; class Anaerolineae; order Anaerolineales; family Anaerolineaceae; genus Pelolinea. The sequence goes on from CAZILY010000002.1 coordinate 34,375, forward strand.
ACAGTGGATTAAAAATGTTTTTCTCTTTGCTGCCATCGTGTTTGATGGTCAACTGTTTAATATTGATGCATTTTCTCGTACATTGGCCGGCTTTCTAATTTTTTGCTTTTTATCAAGTAGTGTTTATACCCTAAATGATGTCTTCGATAAAGAAGCAGACAAACAGCACCCTGTAAAAAGCAAGCGCCCAATAGCATCCGGGAAAATTCCTTTGCATACGGCCATCTTTATCACACTGCTAATGAGTTCCCTAGCTTTTATTGCTGCATACTTCCTTTCTCTTTCCTTTCTCATCCTATGTAGTGTTTATCTTCTAATTAATATCCTCTATTCAAAATGGTTAAAACACATCCCAATTTTAGATGTTATGATCATTGCAACAGGATTTGTTCTCCGGGTTGCCGCTGGTGTTTCATTGATCAAAGTAGACAGATTTTCTCCCTGGTTATATGTTGTTACTACCTTGCTATCCTTGTTTATTGGATTCGGAAAAAGGCGGGCGGAACTGGTTCTTTTATCAAAAAACGCCAACCAGCATAGAGCTGTTTTTGAGGGGTATTCGATCCCATTCCTTGACCAATTAATCACGATCGTTTCAAGCACAACTGTCGTTTCATACAGTTTATATACTTTTTCCGCACCCAATTTACCAGAAAATCATTCGATGATGCTAACCATACCCTTTGTTCTATATGGAATTTTTCGATATCTATATCTCATTCAAATAAAACAATCAGGTGGAGCTCCAGAAGAACTTGTTCTAAAAGATAAACCTCTTCAACTATCTGTGTTTTTCTATGGGATCAGTGTTCTAATGGTTTTCTATTTTATTTAAATTTATGCCCGCAATTATCTCAAAAGCCTCGGGGAAGATTATCTTGTTCGGTGAACATGCCGTTGTCTATGGTTATCCTGCCATTGCTGTACCGATAGACGCAGTCCAAGTAAAAGTATCTATTCTTCCTGCCATTAATAAGGAGCAGTCTATCATTAAGCTTCGTAATATTAATTGGCATGATGACATTCTATTCTCTGCGCTTGACGAAAATGACCCTATTCGAATATCTATAAAAAACGTATTCGCTCTAATCAACCAAAATCCTCCTCATTTTGAGATGATCGTTTCTTCAACCATACCGATTGCCGCTGGATTAGGCTCCAGCGCAGCATTGGCTGTAGCTATAACAAAGGGGATGAGCCAATTTTTAGGCATATACCTATCAAATGACAAAATAAATGCATTAGCATATAAATCCGAAGAAATCCAACATGGTTCTCCCTCTGGAATTGACAATAGTGTTATCACATTTGGTCGTCCAATCCTCTATAGTAAAACAAAGAATATTTCTCAAATTGAAATAAAGAATGTAATACACATCATCCTTGCAGATTCAGGAAAACGTACATTAACCAAAGATGTGGTAGCCCTTGTGAAAAAAAACTTGGAAAAGAATCCGGATTTCATCAAACCAATTCTGGCTGAAATTGGAGATTTAGTTGAAGAGGCCGCGGAAGCATTACTTTACGGAAGAATAAAGATAATTGGCAGCTTAATGGTTCGTAACCACATTGCTTTAAAAAAATTAGGGGTTTCCTCAATTGAGCTTGACCAATTAGTTGAATCCGCTTTAGAAAATGGTGCTTTGGGAGCCAAATTATGTGGAGGAGGAAAGGGCGGATACATGGTCGCTATTTGCGATCCTGCGTCCTGCGAAAGAATTAGTTCAGGTTTAGTTGCAGACGGAGCAACACATATAATATCTACTAAGATCGTTGGTTCAAAAAAAGAAAATAATTTATGTTGATATTCCTAAAACTTGGTGGATCCCTAATTACTAATAAAGACATCCCCTTTTCTGCAAGAAAAGAAACTTTAAAACGTTTGGGAGCTGAAATCGCAAGATCAATTGACATGTTTCCCAAGTTAGAATTACTTATCGGTCATGGATCAGGGTCATTTGGACACTCAGCCGCTGCACAATTTGGAACGCGGGCCGGCATCCGTTCAGTGGAAGATTGGCTTGGATTCCAGAAAGTATGGTTAGCCGCGCATCAATTGAACCAAATTGTGATCAATGAATTTCTTGACATAGGTTTGCCTATCATTTCTCTACCAGTTTCCGCATCTCTTGTTTCAAAAAATAGTAAGGTTTACAAGTGGAATACTTATTCGATTATTTCAAGCTTAGAAAACCACCTCCTGCCAATAGTGTTTGGGGATGTGGTTATCGACAGAGAATTAGGAGCAACAATTTTTTCTACAGAAGAATTGTTCTCATACTTAGTCACTATTTTGCATCCAAACCGTATTCTATTAGCCGGGAAAGAAAACGGAGTGTATTCAGATTATCCACATAATCAGGATTTAATCCCCTTGATCACCCCGGATTCTTACCCGTCGATATCAAATAAAATAGATGCTTCCGCATCAATAGATGTAACCGGAGGAATGGCCTCAAAAGTGAGAAACATGCTAAATTTAATTACAATTGAGAAAAATTTAACTATTGATATTTTTTCCGGGGAAGGAGAAGATAATCTTTACAAAATTATATCCGGCGAAAATTTTGGGACTAGACTTTCTCGCTGATTCCTCAAAATCCAAGAATTCTTATATAGTACAATCTATCAATCGAGGGCTTTATAACTATTATGTATGATCCTATTTTTTTAACTGAAGAAGGAATACAAAAGATCAAAGAAGAACTTAAAGAATTAAAAGGATCTGCCCGCGCTGAGTTAGCTGCCAGATTAAGGTCGGCCATTGAAATGGGAGACCTTTCTGAGAATGCGGACTATATTAAAGCAAAGGAAGACCAAGGGTTCACAGAAGGTAAAATCCAAGAATTGGAAGAAACCCTTAAACGATCAAAAGTAATTGACCAGCTAAATAATTCCTCTGAAACGGTTCAAATTGGATCAAGTGTTTTGGTAAAAGAAGAAGGGTACGAACAAGAGCTCATTCGCATTGTTGGATCTAAAGAAGCCAATCCAGATTCGGGTAAATTATCCTACGAATCTCCTATCGGAAGCGCTCTTCTTGGACATAAAATTAGTGACATTGTACGTGTTAAAACACCAGGGGGTGGAATCAATTTCAAGATCATCGAAATTAAATAAAAGAAACCCGGGTAAGCCGGGTTCGGGTTTCTTTTAATATGTATTATTATTTTGGCCAAACAGACACTTCAAGTGTAAGCCGTGAAAAATAACTATTTTCAGGTAAAGGCCCGCGAGCATATACCATATCAATCACATGGGCTTCTAATTGAAGAGATTCGGTTTCCATTAAGAAACGCATACCTGGCTCAATTAATATTGGTTCTCCTTTGGAAAGGAGCCTCTGCCGCAAAGCAGAATCATTATTTGCGTGCTCACTCATTAGCACTTTAGTAACAGTCTGAATATCATTCTTGTCGAACAGCCAAACCTCAAGCGCTGTTACCTTTTTAGGATCACCCACACCAATAGTTTCAGCAATTCCAACACCGCACTCTCCTAAAAACTCACCATTCACAGAGTCAATGCTAAATGAATCGTCATATAAATCGTCACCCTGGCGATAAGTTGTCATAAATTGTGCTAGCGGGGAATCTTTAACAGATTTTTCTTTTTTCTTTTCCTCAATATTGTTTTTTGGAATCACGAATTTTGCAGCTTTAATTTTTCTTTCACCACTTTCGCCTTTATTTTTTCTAATCATCAGAAAAATTAATATTCCTCCAGCAACGAGTGTAAGTAAAATTAGGATCGCAAGAGGAAGAATTGAGATCGTTTTAACATCTGGAATTGGTTCGTCTTCAAAACCCAAGTAATCTAATTCAGTTTCGTCTTCAACAAATTCTTCATCTATAACGTCAATTTGAAAGCCTACAACCTCTTTAAAGGCATCAATTTCGGCAGCAGAAGTAAATCGACAAACCGCTGGTGTTAGTGTATTTAATAATTCGTCAGCGTTTTCACCTATCCCATCCCAACGAAGTTGCATCAGCTGATCATCTTGATTTCGTATATAAGAATCAATCGTCATACAAAGGTAGTCTCTTTGGTAATCAATCTGGAGATCAGTTGGAGCAGCATCAACCCATTTCACTGGCAACACGCCCCAACCTAATGCAACAAGGCCTATTACCATCCCTACTATTAATCCGACTAAACCATAACTGATCGGATTCTTGAAAAAATCTTTTATTTTATCCATAGTCATTTCTCCTGTAATTTGACAAGATCAACACAATGTATGGGATGCAAGTTTTATGCCGCTTCCTCAATTACAATATTTTCCGACAAAAATACTTCATCGCAAGAAAGGCATAAGAATTCTTTTCTATTCTTTGTAACCAATATACCACCACAAGCAGGGCAGCTGGCTTTTACGGGTTTCTTCCATGACGTAAAATCACAATTTGGATAATTTTCGCATCCATAAAATATTCGGCCTTTTCTGGTTTTACGAAGAACAATATCGCCTCCATCTTTTGGACAGGTTACACCAATCTTTTCTAAAAATGGTTCTGTATGTTTACACTCGGGATAATTACTGCAACTAATAAATTTACCAAATCTACCCCATTTGACGATCAATTCATTCCCGCATTTCGGACAATTCCGTCCAATCTTTTCGGGTTCTGTTTTTATTTCTGGCATTTCTTTCTGCGCATATATTAATTTCGGCTCAAAGTCTTTATAAAAATCCGCAATTAAATCATTCCATTTCCGTCTGCCGTGAGCAATTTCATCTAAATCTTCTTCCATCCGAGCCGTGAAATTCACACCAAGAATATCAGGAAAATATTCAATCAGAAGGTCGTTTACTAAGAAACCCGTTTCGGTTGGAATTAGTCGCTTGTTCTCTCGTTCTACATACCCGCGAGCTTGAATCGTCGAGATTGTCGGTGCATATGTTGAAGGTCTGCCAATCCCAAATTCTTCCAATGTTTGTATCAATGAAGCTTCGGTAAACCTAGGAGGCGGCTGAGTAAAATGCTGAGCGGGTGAAAGTTCAAATAATTCCACCGCATTTCCCTTTTCCAACCCTTTTGGAAGTTTCAATTTCCCGTTCTTTTTCTCATTCGCATCTTCATCAGTTGCTTCTTCATAAACCACAAGAAATCCAGCGAAAAATAATTCAGAACCAGATGCGCGAAACTGATAATCATTTTCCGCATTCTCGCCATTTACGACAATCGAAACAGTTGTATAAATTGCCGCTCGCATTTGTGAGGCAACGAAGCGACGCCAAATCAATCGATAAAGTTTAAATTGTTCTGGTTTTAAGAACGATTTAATTTCTTCCGGTAAATTCATAGTAAATGTCGGTCGAATCGCTTCATGCGCTTCTTGTGCTTTGGTTACCTTGGTTTTATAGGCATTTTCCTTTTCAGGGAGAAATTCCTTTCCATGCGTATCTTTAATATATTTTCTTACTTCTTTAATGGCCACAGACGAGACATTTGTTGAATCAGTCCTCATATAAGTAATTAAACCCGTTTGGCCTCCATTACCAATGTCTATTCCTTCATATAATTGCTGAGCAACCCGCATGGTTCTTTTGGCAGTAAAACCCAATTGCCGCGATGCCTGCTGTTGTAGAGTGCTAGTAATAAAAGGAGCATAAGGTTTTCTAGTTCTTTTTCCTTTTTTTATTGCTCCAATCGTATACTTTGCTTCTTTTAATTTCGGTAGGAGTTTTTCAACATCTTCAAGTTTTGATAAAACCGGGTCATTTCCGTCAATCTTAGATAATTTTGCACTAAAAGACTCAGAATTGTCTAAAGGTTTGAATTCAGCATCTATAGACCAATATTCCTGCGGAATAAATGCTTCAACTTCGCGTTCTCGTTCCACGACTAGGCGCAGCGCAACTGATTGAACCCTTCCAGCTGAAAGACGTCCACGCACCTTTTCCCATAGAAGAGGTGTCAAATTATATCCAACCAAACGATCCAAGATTCGCCGCGCTTGTTGTGCGTCAACAAGATCAGAATCAATAGTCCGTGTATTTGAAAAAGCCGCTTCAATTGCTGGTTTGGTAATCTCATGAAAAACAACCCGTTTTACACGCTCCTCATCAAGCTCTGCAGCTTCCATCAGGTGCCAGGCAATTGCTTCACCTTCCCTGTCCGGGTCAGTTGCAAGAAAAATCTCTTCAGCTTTTTTTGCTTCCGCTTTTAGTTCTTTTACAATTACGCGTTTCTCGTTGGGGATCCTATATTTTGGCTGAAAATCATTTTCCACATCAACTGACAATTGTGAACGAAGAAGATCCCGCACATGCCCTACGGACGCGCGAACAGTATATCCTTTCCCTAAAAAGTTTCCAACCGTTCTGGCTTTTGTTGGTGATTCTACAATCACTAACTTACCTTTTCTCTTGATCTCCTTTTTCACACGCGGTGGAGCAACCAAACCTTCATGCATCTCGGTACGACCCATCCGATAAAGTTTTGTATCGCAAACCTTACATGTACCTGTGGTTACTGGTGTTGACCGAGAATTAAATCCCGCTTGTGGATTTTGTATTTCCCGTTTTTCTTTACATTTAACACAATAAGCTTCCAAAACA
>CAZILY010000003.1:0-6909 GCA_964540175.1 uncultured Pelolinea sp.
CAGTACGGTTAGGTTACCGTATTTTTTCATCAATTGCTCCAATTTCTGATACCAATCCTTGTGCTCCACCACAAACTGACCGCTAAATCCCGCAAGATATCCAGTAAGTTCACCCAAAGCAGCTCCGCAACCAGCTGCTAATGCCACCCAGAACGGATTGAAAACAGCACCCATCGCGGATGTAAATACAACTCCAGGAATAGGCAAAATAAGAGTTGCATTTGATAAGATCGATACAAAAAAGATACCCACATAACCAAATTTTGCAAACTCTTTAATCTGGTTGCGATTTAGTAAAAGGAAGACAGTCAACAAAAGCAGAGCAATTAGAATAACTACCCTAAATAATAATGTTTTCTGGTTTTTTAAAACAGCCATCACTCTGTCTTGTTAAGAAGTAATTCAATCCTAGCGATGACCATATCCATAGCGACCGCATTCAACCCCCCTTCGGGAATTATTATATTGGCGTATCTTTTCGAGGGTTCCGCAAACTCCAGATGCATCGGGCGGACTGTTGTCAGGTATTGATGGATAACCATTTCCGTCGTTCTTCCTCTTTCGTTGATATCACGCTGCAAGCGGCGGATAAATCGTACGTCAGCATTTGTGTCAACAAATATCTTCACATCAAACAATTTTCTCAGTTCTGGTATCGCAAAAATTAGGATTCCCTCAACGATAATGACACGCTGCGGGTTTACACGGATTGTCTTCCCCGTTCGGGAATGCGTGCTGAAATCATAAATCGGAAGTTCGATAAATTGTCCATCTTTTAGTTTATTTATATGTTCAATCATCAATTCGGTTTCCAAAGAATCCGGATGGTCAAAATTAACCGCTGCCTTTTGGTCCGGCGGGAGCTCATTCAATTCTCGATAATACGCGTCATGCGGCAGGTAAGCGATATGGTTTTTTCCAACTCTCTCCAAGATAACGTTCGCAACAGTGGTTTTTCCGGAACCTGTTCCTCCCGCAATCCCAATTACTAATGACTGAGGTTTCTTTGGCATAATGAAAATTATACATCACGAATTTTTCATGTTTTCTTGATAAAATTATCTTAATTATTTTCAAGGTGTGTATGATCAATATTGATGTCTCTTTGTACTATCATTTACGACAAAAAGCCGGTGCGGGAACGATCTCATTGCTTGCCCCTGCTGGTATAACAATCAGAGAAGTTAAACAAATCTTAGAAAAAAAGTACCCTGCATTAATCACTCATCTGGATAATGTGATGATTCTGATGGGCAGAAAAATTGTATTGGATGAAGATACACTTAATCAAAATGCAAAAATCGCATTTCTCACACCAATTGGTGGAGGATAATAAGAATTATTGATAAAGAATAAAACTAACATCAGCATATTATTGTTTTTTTAATAATATCAGGATCATCTTGTGGAAAACCAGAGCCGCAGTCGGCAAAAGAGGTTGCCGAAATTAAAGGCAGCAATTTAGAAGCTACTCAACCTGTTTTACAACAAGAACCTTGCGATAATATTTTCTACCCCTTAGCGTTAGGCAACCAATGGATTTATCAACTCCAAATCGAGGGGGAATATGGATAACCTGAAATATCTGAATTGTGATTGACAGCATCAGAAGTTAATCAATCTAGCGCTATTTTAGCTGCACTTTATTACGATACAGGCATCGTAACGCAATCCACTGCTGAATGTAAAGATGGATCCATCCTTAATTTTCCTATGACAGAAATGAACCTTGTATTTGGAAAAGTGTCTGGAGATTTGCAGCTAAAATACAATTCCGGAGTTTTCATACCCTCTCAGAGTGATTTTGAGGTGGAAAATTGGACAAACACATGGAAAACAGATTTTACTGCATCCGGAATGATCGATGGATTATTCGATAATGAAAAAGTAACTATTGATCTTTCCGACAGTTCAGTTAAAATGTCCTGGCAAGTGACGGAAAGAGACGTAACAATTCATGTTCCCGCTGGAAATTTTCATGATGCTGTATTGATTAAACGCACATTGACATTTGAAATATCCTCACTTAAAACAATTCTTGAAGGCGAGGTCATTGATATTTCCACTACTCTAATTCTTACTTCTAATATGTGGTATTCACCCTTTACTGGCTTACTCAAACAGGAAATAGATTCTGCAACAATTAGCCTTTATGGAATTAATTTTCCCATTGGATCAACAGGGAAAATTGAGTTGAAATCTTCAAATACGATAGAATAAAATTTTATAAATTGATCGCACTCAATGAAACAGGGTGCGATCTTTACCTAACAATTATCTGATCAAATGTTAATTGACAGCTTGTATCTGGATAATATTTCTTAACTTGAGCATGCCCAGATCTGACTAACTCTAAATTAATAAATTTATCATCAGATATCACATAACGAAGCAAGCGTCCATATTTGTCAGTTTCGGATTGGTCTTTAAACAAATATACCAGCGAGGTTGATAAAATCTTCTCGTTTTCCTCTGCAGCTTCAATTGCCGCCTGACGTTGATCACTATTGTATTCAGGAGTGTCAATACCTATGTACCTGACCTCAAAAATTGACCCTTGAATCGCTACACGAATTGAGTCTCCATCAATAACATCAAGCAAAGTCCCTACTTCATACGAGGAAATATCAGGAATACAACCAACCCCTTCAATGAATGTGAATTCTTTGTCATTTTGAGAAGAGACATCCTCCTGATTCGAAAATACAAGACCGGCAGGAAGAAGATCATATAAAGCAACACAAAAAATCCCGATAGTAATTACGGTTATCCCAACAGATAATTGAATACTTCGTTTATTCAATTGGGTAAGATTTCCCTCAAGAAACTTTGTCCGATGGCAGGAGGTGTCACTGAGAATACTTCACCAATCGTCGCTGCAACATCTGCAAATGATTGCCGTATACCTAAATTTACATTATTTTTTACCTGTTTCCCAAACACAAGCAGAGGAATATATTCTCTAGAATGATCTGTACTTTTTGTGGTGGGATCTACTCCGTGATCCGCAACAATCATAGCAATATCCGTATCTTTCATTTTATTCCTTATTGTGGGAATAAAAGCATCAAACTCCTCAAGTTTCTGTCCAAATCCTTTAACATCATTTCGGTGTCCAAAGGTCATATCGAACTCAACCAAGTTTGCAAATAAAAGTCCCGTGAAATCTTCATCCAAAAAATCAACCAATGCTTGAATGCTTTCCATATTAAAAACTGAATGGTGCGTCTTTGTGATGCCTCGGTTCCCGAAAAGATCATCTATCTTTCCAGTAGCATATACTTTGTGTCCTTCTTTGATCAAAGTATCCATCATCGTATCTGTAGGAGCAAGCAGCGGATAATCATGCCGCCGTTTTGTACGAGTAAAAGTTTCCGCGTTATCGCCCACAAAAGGCCGAGCAATAACGCGGCCAACAGCATGTTCACCTTTGAGCATTTTGCGCGATAATTCACATAAATGATACAGTTCATCAATCGGAATAACGTTTTCATGAGCGGCAATTTGAAAAACTGAATCCGCAGACGTATAAACAATTGGTTTGCCTGTGCGAACGTGTTCCTCACCAAGTTCTTTAATTATTTCAGTTCCTGATGCTGTTTTATTTCCCAACACTTCTAAACCCGTTAATTTTTTAAATTCATCCAGAATTTCTGGCGGGAATCCATTTGGGTAAGTCGGAAATGGTTTTTTTACTTCAACTCCCATCAATTCCCAATGACCAGTTACTGAGTCTTTGCCTTTTGAGATTTCCTGACATTTTCCATACGCTCCCCAAGTCTTTTCCCGCAGAGGAACACCTTCCATTGGGGTGATGTTTCCCAGTCCCATTTCACCCATGTTTGGAAGATCAAGCCCCTCTAAGATACGCGCTGTATTCGATAATGTATTACTACCAGAATCCCCATAATCACTTGCATCCGGCGATTCACCAGCTCCGACACCATCCAGGACAATTACTGCAATACGTTCTATTTTCATTTTTCAAGTCCTGTTATTTGATTACCTCAACACTGACTATTATCTGTAGGAAGAACATGATCTCTAATATGAATATAAAATATTTTTTTACCCATAAAAAACCGTGAGCCACCGAAGGGAATCGAACCCTTGACCCGTCGCTTACGAAGCGACTGCTCTACCATCTGAGCTACGGTGGCGCAGGTCAAATTATATCAGTAACCGGTTATAATCTTCTACCAGCATGAATATAGCCATCATCTCCTATCACACATGCCCACTAGCAACTTTAGGGGGAAAAGATACTGGCGGAATGAATGTGTACGTCCGAGATCTCACAAAGTATCTGGGACAATTTGGAATACATGCGGATGTATTTACTAGGTCACAAAACGATCATGTACCGCATGTTCTTCATGATCTTGGGTGCGGAAACCGCGTTGTACATATACCCGCTGGCCCAGAAACTTTGCGGCCTAAAAAAGAACTTCTGGGATATCTAGATCCATTTGTAGAAAACATTTTAGATTTCGCAGAAAAAAAACATATACATTATGATCTGATTTTCAGTCATTATTGGTTATCCGGTCTCGCTGCTTTGAAATTAAAATATACATGGAATGTTCCAGTTATTCATATGTTCCATACCTTAGCGCTCTTAAAAAACAAGATTGCCCGTTCTGAGAAAGACAAAGATGGGGAATTTCGCATTGAAGGGGAAAAAATTGTGTTGTCTGAAATAGACAAACTAATCGTCGCTACAACAGATGAAAAGGATAATCTGCAAGCCTTGTATTCCACTCCGGCAAATATTATAAAGATCATTCCCCCAGGTGTAGATACCACTCATTTCTATCCAATTCCGGTGGATGAGGCCAAAGAATTCATTGGTATTTCAGAAAACGAAAAGATGATCCTCTTTGTTGGAAGAATAGAACCTTTAAAAGGTATTGACACATTACTTGAGGCTATCTCACAACTAAAACAGGCTGATATTCTCCAGAGATGCCCTCATTATCTCTATATCATCGGCGGCAATCCCGATCCAGATCAAGTTAATATGAACAAAGAGATGCAGCGGCTGCAGGATCTATGTAGTAAATTAGGATTGGATGATCTTGTACTTTTCTTAGGCAAGAGGGACCAGGATTCTTTACAGTACTACTACTCTGCAGCAGAAATGCTGGTGATGCCATCCCACTATGAATCCTTTGGTATGGTTGCCCTTGAATCAATGGCATGCGGCACTCCAGTGATTGCCACACAAGTAGGAGGATTGCAGCATCTCGTACAGGATCAAAAAACAGGATTTGTAATTCCTAATGATGACCCAGATGCACTTGAAGAGAAGATTACCGCACTGATTTGCAAACCGGAATTGAGAGAGAAGATGAGCCAAACCAGCATTTCTTATGCGCAATCTTTTTCATGGAATATGATCACTAAATATTTAATTGAAACCTTCGAAAAAATAATAAGTGATTTTCACTAACCTCAAAATTAATTATTTTCTTCTTGATCCTTTATAAATAATCCCCTCACCATATCGTTCCTGTAGGTCGTCCATTGCTTCTAACAACATTTTTTCTTTCTCGAAATCTCTATCAAGTAAAGATAGCTGGTGAATATCAGATTCCAGTTTGCTTACTCCAACACCTATTAACCGCACTCCATCCCCTTCGGTCCAGATTCTTTCAAACAAGCTCTTGGCAGAGGAGAAAATTACAGAATCATGGTTAGTGGGTTGATTCAGTGTAAGCTGACGTGTAACCGTATCGAAATTTGGCCATCGGATTTTTAATCGAATTGTTCTCCCTGATAATTTTTTTCTTCGTAAACGCTGCCCCACTTTTTCGGATAAATTCTTGATAACCGAATAAATCTCTTGTTTTTGTATTAAATGATCAAAAAATGTTCTTTCATTGCTGATAGATTTCACGCTTTCATCATGCCCAACCAAGCGATCATCAATTCCCAATGCACGCCTTTTCAATATAAAAGCAAAACTACCAATGATTTTTTCCAGTTTTCCTAACCGTATATTCTGAATATCTCCTATTGTTTCCACTCCAACATCATGAAGAAGCTTTTCCGATTTAGGACCAATGCCCCACATTTCTCTAATTGGAAGAGTTTTTAAAAAAGATGCCTCATGCCCAACAAGTATCACTTTGATTGCCATTGGCGCAGTTGGTTTTCTGTGATCAGATTTCCCGATATTGGTAGCAATTTTTGCTACCAATTTATTAGAAGCAGCCCCAATAGAGCATGGCAAACCCGTTTCTTTTTGAATTTTAATTTGTATATCTAATGCTATATTCTTAGGTTCTTGAGGTAAATCACTCACATCAAGAAATGCCTCGTCGATAGAGATTGGTTCAACCAGAGGAGTTATATTTCGAAGAATATTCATAACGCGTTTGGAATACTGTGAATAACATTTATAATTCCCCCTCACCATGATAAGATCCGGGCATATGCGCAGAGCTTTCTTCATCGGCAAAGCAGAATGAACGCCACGCAAGCGTGCCGCATAAGAACATGAAGTTACCACACCTCTTCCATCTGATGTGCCTCCAGTTGCGAATGCCTTGCCCTTTAAAGATGGTTCTAATAATTCTTCCACAGAGCAAAAAAATGCATCGAGGTCCACATGCAAAATTTTTCTCATATATTTTCCTGTTAGATAGTATTTATGTTCTATTGTGCAATAAAAATAATTAAATAGAAAGTGATTCTCAACGCTCTTAATGCGTTTGTGTCTCAGGCAATTTTATATTGAGTCGATGGCATAGATTATGGCAAGATAAAAGGTTTCTTGAATATGGAAATAAATGAGCCGTCCATCTAACCGCTCCAATTGCTAACTCCCCTATTCCTGCGATAATAGAACAGACAAACTCCTTATTCTCCAGTAACGCAAAATCATCACTTAGGATAAATGACCTC
>CAZILY010000003.1:7009-38507 GCA_964540175.1 uncultured Pelolinea sp.
TTAAATTGTTGGGAGGAATTTAAACACATAGGTTCCAAAATTAATTTGAATCAGGAAACTCTTTAACCACCTCTTTCAAAAACTTTAGGGCTATTTGCCATTCTTCATTAAAAAAGTGCAGGGTCACATTGTTAATTTGCAAATGATAGGTAATTTCCCCGTCAGGTTCCTCTGCAGTGTATGCAAAGCAGTCATCTGTTTCTATAATTGTTTTCACTTTTGTATCCACATTTTCTTTCATTTTCTCTCCCTTATCAGCAACTTTTAAATCTTATGATTCTTTTTCACCACTAATCCAAACACACACTTATACACAGAGTTTAATTTACTCCACATAAAAACAAGTGGTTACTCCTGAAAATGTCCTGTCCATATAATTAAGCATCCATTTCTTAATAATCATTTACAGAACATTAATAGATGCACAAATATTAAGGACACACTCCCGGATTCATCGAATTAAAGAATCCAGCAAACAAATTGCACCACTGATCGGTTGCGTCAATAACAATCAGAGGTATTACGCAGAAAATTACAACAAAGGTTAAAGCGGCTAATAAGATAACAACCCATGTGGGTTTTTTCTGTCCCCCTGCCTTTTGGCTTGATGTTTTCTTCTTTCGGTTATTTTTATCGGGTTTTATTTTGAAAGCTCGTTCCTTTTGTGAATCTTCACCTTTAGTGGTTTTCTCTTCATCTTTGGTTACCTCAAGTGGTTCTGCTTGATCCAACTTAGAGGGTTCGGTACCCTCGTCGATTTTTTCAACTACAAATTCGAGGACGTGATTCTCCCCAAGACTGATTAGATCTCCATTTTTAATAACAGTTAGTTTCTCTAATTTCTTTCCATTCAAAAAAGTTCCATTGGTGGAATTTAGATCTTCAATCTGGAAAGTTTCCCCTTCCTTTGTAATAGCAAGATGGCTTCGAGATATCTCAATATCGTCAATGACAATATTACTTTCCGGATCTCGACCAATAATGTTTTTATCTTTTATTAAATCAAATGATTTATTAATTTCATCGCCTGTTTTGACTATGAGTTTTACCGAACTTGTCATGGGCACCTCCTGATATTTTTCTAAATTTATTTTGGGAAGTAAGATATCAAGTATATCAAGTTAAAAAACCCCCCGCCATGCCGTGTGCGGCGTAGTTTTGAACCTGCTTTCGCAGGACGGGTTCTTCCTCATTAGCTCCGCCTTGGCTTGCGCCTATCGCGTCACATCTGTAAGACAAGATCCCTTTATTTAAGGTGTTGGCTCAAAACAATGAGTGCCGCATCACGAACACAGCAGGATATTGTTTTTATACCATATTTCAACCAACCTGCATAGATTTCCGGTTTTCAAATAAACTTGCTTGACAGAGCATCAAGTAAAAAATACACTTAACCACATGGATAAACACGGAATCAGAACTTTTTTCTCTATAGATTTGCCAGTCCTTACTTTAGAACAAATTAAAAAAGAATTGTTTTGTTTAAAGAATTCCACGCTACGAAACATTAAATGGGCATCTTCCAGCTCTATGCATATCACAATAAAATTTATCGGAGACTTCAATCCCGAACATAAATCCTCAATACAAAAAGACCTGCGCTCACACCTTAGAAAATTTGGAGAAATCAAATTGTCATTTGGAGAAATGGGTGTATTTCCAAATTTAAGAAATCCAAGAATTGTCTGGTTAAGCTTAAATGAGCATGGGCAACTTATTCGGCTTGCTCGAGTGGTTGATCTCATTACCAGCAATTACGGTTATCTAAAGGAAAAGAGGAATTTTTCACCCCATTTGACCATTGGTAGAGTAAGAAATAATGCTTCATCAAGAGATAAGGAGCTACTTTCACAAAAGATCGCAAATAATGAATCCATGGATATAACACCATTTACAACAAACAAACTCAGCTTTATAAAAAGCTCCCTCACTCCTCAGGGGCCAATTTATTCGACGCTTTTTAGAATCCCCCTTTGATCATTGTATATGCTACAATTTGAATTCTTAATTTTAAAATCTAGAGGTGAATTCTGGGAAAAACAGATACATTAATAATAACGCGTGGGTTAGTCCGCGCGCTGGAAAAAAAGAAAGCGGAAGATATTGTTCTGCTTGATTTACGAGGTATTGCCGTTTTTACAGATTATTTCGTAATATGTTCGGGTACAAGCGACAGAATGTTAAGTAGCCTTCTTAATACAGCAAAAGATTCCATGCACAATCTATTTGATATAAAAGGCAATATCCAAGGTAATCCTAGCAATGGATGGATCGCAGTAGACTACGGAAATTTCGTCCTACATCTTTTTTCACCCGAGCAAAGAAATTATTACCTTCTCGAAGAACTATGGGAAAAAGGTAAAGTCTTACTTCGGATTAAATAAATTATTCCGTACTTAACAACAATCCTTTAAAAGCAGCAATTACTTCTTTGCTATGGTTTGCGGGTTTTACGCCTTTAAACACTTTCACGATATTTCCATCTTTGTCTATGAGAAAAGTGGTTCTCATAACGCCGTAATACTCTTTTCCAAACATTTTTTTCTTTCCCCAAGCCCCATACATCTCACAGACTTTATGATCTTTATCAGCTAACAATATAAATGGAAGTAAGTGTTTAGATTTAAATTTAATATGAGATTTTACAGTGTCCGGGCTAACTCCAATTATCTCAACACCTTGCTTCCGATATTCTTCATAATCATCCCGAAAATTACATGCTTCGGTAGTGCAACCGGGTGTACTATCTTTTGGATAAAAATATAACACCACTGGCTTTCCTTTAAAATCTGATAAGCTAATCTCTTTCCCTTCATGATTTAACAACTCAAAATTCGGAGCTATTGTATTTTCAAGTATCATTTTTCACCTCTTAAATTAGTATACATACAAAATCTACTAAAGATTATTAATGATAAATTAATTTTTGATCAATGGTGTTTTTTTACATAGTATTGGTTTCAGATCAATTTCGTAAACCTCACACAAAGCATCTTTATCGCTAATGAATGTTTTCATATACAATTCAATTATGATACCATCCTCACAAACTAGTAAGAGTAAAAACTATCAGATTAATTTCATATTAACTTCTGCTCTTATTCTTGTCATTTTCCCATTTTTTATTATCAAATCAGTTTCAAGCGCAATCTTATATTTTTTCATTTTAGTAATTTTGATTGTGTTTTCATTATTTTTCTGGATCAACTTTGTACCGTTTTTCCCTAAAGGTTTTTCTGGTTTTTTTAATACAGCCCAAATGTTAATTCTGTCCATATTTAGAAAGACAAAATCCTCTTACTATATTAAGGCAGGTAAATTTGACAAGGACTATTTTTTCATACAAAATAAGCCGAAAATAGACTCACTTCTGATTGACGAGAAAAGCGCAGTTATTGTGATCAACAATGCCGGCAAAAAGCGGGTCATCCTGCATGGCTTTCACTTTATTAGAAACGATGAAAAAGCTATTCATACATTTGATATCGGATTTCACCATTTCTTTTGGGGGCCACAGAAAACAGAGAAGCTATTTAGAAATCATGTTCCTGATTTAGATCTTAGTCAAGCCCACTTGCATTTTCTTGAGGTTGCTAAAATAAAGTGTAAAACCAAGGATGAGATCACAATTGTCCCTTCCTTTTCCATATTTTATAATTTTCCCTCCCCAACGGATAAGAAACACTTAGAAGAAATGTTGTTAGGCATTTCCAATCATTTATCCGCCAACAAGATATTCGGAGAATTGCAATTTGAAATAAACGAAATAATTGGAAAGCATGTAACCAATATCTGTAAAGATCTTCTGGAAAACACAAATGGTAAGCAACTATCTGATCAGAATTCATCATTAATGGACGATATTTTGATAAAAATCAACACAGAGGTTAGTGGTGACACATCAGACTCACACATAAAAAAGGAACACCACCTATTAGAAAGCATAAAACCATTGGGACATTGGGAAATGCTAAATATCAAGGTATTCTTGAATAATCTTTGGGTAGAGAAAGATGTTCGATAAAATGAATGCTATGAATCAGCAAAATAAGCAAATTAGCGATCAATTATTTGATGCCAATGAGTCTGCAGGAAGATTACGATTAGTTCTCTTTGTGCTCCTTCTGTTAGTATATTGGTCCTTTATAGCCCAAACTAAAGTTGCCCTCTTCGCTATTTCAGACAATTTTCTTGCACTCTTCCCTAATTCCACAAATTTCACTTCAGGGATCATACGGGACATAATCCTACGGTATTTTTCTCCTTCAACTATTTTGTTTACTGCAATCCCGCTTTTTATTTTCCATTCAATCAGGAAAGTGACAAGCCGGTATTTACATTTACTATTTCCGGCAATCGGATTTAAGGAATCTGAACGATATCTTACCAAAGGCGCATTCTCGTTTCCCATACGAAATACTCCTATCCAGGAAAACATCTTTACGAAATCTCATCACAACCTAGATCATCTTAAATTCCTTGGCGGTCCCACCAAATTCGTTTTCGATCCATCATCCGCATTCATCATTCAAAAAAATAACAACCAGAAATATTTCTTAATCTCTTCAAACCGCGAATGCATTACTGAGAATTTCGCCCTTTCTCATGGAGATAAAATATATGCGTTCATTTCAAAAAACGATCGTAAAGTACTTTTGAAAAATCTGATAATCCAAGACAGTTACGGTCGAACTATCGATTTTGGTTTGATTAGCTTATTGTTTTTTTTCAACACTTCTCCAAACAAATTCGAAACATCTTCATCGCAAGAAATCACTATCCATGACGCAAGGTTATTATCTTATCTTGGTAAAGTTGGAAGGAACACAATTCATCAATTCCTTCTTGATGAAACACGCAGTTTTTTACATACAAACGTATCGATCATGTTAAATGATAAGACTAATCCACCTTCCAGAAACAAAACTCGCGGAAATATTCCTGATATCTCACCCAAATTTTTTCATGTAAATTATTCAAAAATCATGCCGATATTAACAAAAATATCACATGGTGTAAACCGCAAGCACACACATTCCAGATATACATTTATGAAAAATTCAAGTATGCTTTCTTTCGACAAGGAAGAACACAAGAAAAAACTTATATTACGATTGTCCAATCATCTTAACGAACAATTAAAATCATTTTTTCACACATCAAATATTCAAATATCAATAATTTAAATAAGGAAAATAATAATCAATGAACAACTTTATTTACTCATCACAGGCAAAGAAAGCAATAAATGAACATTCCCCTATAGTTGCCCTTGAGTCAACAGTAATTACACACGGTCTACCACAGCCGAAAAATTATGAGGTCGCCTTAGCAATGGAAAACGAAGTCCTTAAGGAAAACGCAACACCAGCGACGATTTGCCTGATAGATGGAGCTATCCATGTTGGAATTGATAACGACGAATTGAAAACTCTTTCTCAAGCAACAAATTCCGTAAAAGTCAGTCGCAAAGATATTGCTTATGCAGTATCGTTTGGATTGAATGGCGGAACAACGGTTTCCGGAACAATGACAGTCGCACATGCCGCTGGCATTAAAGTTTTTGCAACCGGTGGTATTGGTGGTGTTCATCGTGGGAATAGCTTTGATATTTCCTCTGATCTACCTACACTCGCGCGAATCCCCATGATTGTGGTCTGCTCTGGCGCAAAAGCAATTCTTGATATACCTGCCACAAAAGAGAATCTGGAAACCAATGGTGTCCCCATATTAGGGTACAAAACAAATGAGCTTCCTGCCTTTTATTCAATTCACAGCGGGATTAAAGTAGACCGACAGGTCAACAGTGCAGAAGAGATTGTCTCAATTGCGTTAAACCAATGGAAATTGGGGCTTTCCTCTGCGCTTCTTGTAACTGTTCCTCCACCAAGTGATTTAGAGATTCCTGCAAGCCAAGTTGAGATGCAGATAAAAGAAGCATTGGAAGAAGCGAAGAAAAGCAGCATCAGCGGGCCAGCCATAACCCCATTTTTGCTCCTAAGGGTTAATGAAATAACCAAAGGTAAGAGCATGCGTGTTAATATCGCGTTATTAAAAAACAATGCCAGAATTGCAGCAAAAATCGCCGTGGCACTTAGCTTAGCGGTAAATAGTTGATCTTCGTGTAGCAACTGGGGTTAATGTTTGCGTTGGGATATCGGTTGGTGTCGGTGTCTGAGTAGGTAGTTCAGTTGCCGTAGACGTTGCTGTTAAAGTCGGAACCACAGTGCGGGTAAGCGTAACGGTAGGCTGAGGGGTTTCAGTTGACCTCGCCGTTTCTGTGGGAATAGGTGTTGCAGTATTCACCGCTGTTTCAGTTAGGGTTGGTGTAATTGTAGAAGTAGATGTTGGTGTAGGAGTCGGAGAATCACCAAATATTTCAAAATATCCACTTGCCTTCCATACCTCACCAACAAAAATCTGAACCTCATAAAAACCTGGCAGCCATTCATCAGACGGAAGTGTTGTATCTGTGTATCCATATCCCCCAGAAGCGCCATTCCATAGGATTGTTTCATAACTGATTAATTCTCCATCTCTGAACCATAATGCGGACCATTGAGTTCCAGGGATCATTTTGTTATAAGAGAAGGAACCATAAATAGTAGCATTTGGTTGATCAAACCTGACACTTGGATCTATAGGTGAATAATCACCGGTCAAACGTCTGGCAAACGATATATCACTAAAAACCGATTCCGGGTTTGGCGTGACCTCAGATGTAAACCCTTCGCTGATCACTGCCGGCATAATTGGTGTTGGGGTGAATTCTGGCGTTTCTGTCATTGTTGGCATTAGCGTAACTGTTGAGGTTTGTGTAACCGTAGGTGTGAGAGTTATGGTAGGAGTTAATGTCACGGTTGGTGAAGGTTCAAATACTTGATAAGTTATTGGCTCAGCGTAACTGTTTACAAGAAATGCCGCAACAATAACCAGCAAAGCATAGAATACTAACTGCCAAGCCCTTCCAAGTAGCTTCCTGCGCTTTAGAAAAAACCTCAACCGGCTTGCTTCTTGAAAAGCACGGATAGCTGTAAAAAAAATCCCGCCGCCAGCAAGAAGAAGCAAAATGAATATGATGGTTACAGTTGTCTGGATGTCAAGACTCATTATCGGTATGCCTTATTAGTTCACTCAAGTTCCTGAAGCTGCTGTGCCTTTCTAATTCTTCGTGTTATAGATAAAAACTGCGGAATCACTATACTAAATATTTTATATGTAATTTTGCTTAAAGGGAAATCATAAGCGCCAATTCTTTGAACCACTTGACACCCTAAACCCAGTTTGAAACGGTACACCCCCCACATTCCGTCTTGATTATTAAAAATATCAGGAGCACCCCAAAGATCATAAACGCTGCAGCCTAATTCTTTACTAAATTTTATCGCCTTCCATTGGAGCAAATAATTCGGCATTTTTTCACGATGTTTGCCAGTTGACATACCATACAAATACCAAGATCGATTGCCAAAATGGAACAAAAGTAAACCAGCCACCATTTCCCCTTCTACTTCAGCGATTAGGGGTACCGCCATCTTTGCCTCTATAAACTCAGACCAAACATCGATATAGTACTCCTTAGGGCGGATGATAAAACCATCTCTGATAGATGTTTCCAGGTACATTTGATACAACCCATCTAAATCATCAATTCCACCCTCTCTGATGCATACACCCCTTCTTTCTGCTAATCTGATATTATATCTAGTCTTCTGCTTCATTGCAGCTAGCAGTTCGTTTTCCGATTTTTCTAATTTTATCCATGCGGTATTTTTAAATTGAATCTGCTGCGGAGAAAACAACCATCCTTCATTTAATAATTCATCTACGACTTCTTGGGCTTGAAGAAATTCTCTGTCAGTGATATCTAATTGTTCGCCTACCCCATAAATAATCTCTGGGTCAATTTTAATTAATAAAGCATTTATACCTTGAGCAAACACACGAATATCATCAAGCACTTTCTCCCGCAATAATACGTTCGACCAATCTAATAGCGGTCCTTGTGGTATATAGATCGTTCGAAAACTCATATTTAATATGGGTATAGTTTTTTCCCTAACTAAAATAAGCGCCGCCGCATTGACTTTACCAAATTCATCTCTCCAGATATAACGTTCTGGTTTCCAACCATATTTAGATTTAACTGCTCCCCACTCCCACGTCTGGAGAACACTAAACCCAGGAAGATTCTTTATGAGAGCATTCCATTCCGATTTACTGAATATATCGCTTTGATTTATCACAATTTTTTATTTCTGTCCCAGAATTATTGCGCCTGAATTTTTCTTATTTTCATTAACATGGAATAAGCCATATACAACGGTTTATTAATTACCTTCTGATAAACGCCTGCTGTTCTTTTTATTTCTCCGCCAAATCCTCTCTTAAACCGATAAACTCCCCATAGTCCATCAGAACGAGACATGAAGTCCCTTTCCAACAAATCTTGTTCCTCATCCGGAATACCCCAAAGATCGTATTCAGTGCACCCGCGAGAAGCCGCCCATCGCATTGCCTCCAACTGAAGCAAATAGGTTGGCATCCGATTTCGCTCCAGATTGTTGGATGCTCCGTAAAAATACCAAGCCCTTTTACCACGAGCAAAGACCATGATCCCGGCCAATGGGGTTTTATTGTATTCTGCTATCAGCAGCACACAATCTTGATTATTTGAAAAAAGATTAAAAACATCTTTATAATATTGCACTGCATGAACCCCAAATTTATCTCTTGAGCTGGTAACTCTGATGAGCTCATTAAAAAGTTCAATATCATTTGATTGTTTAATAACAACATCTTTCCTACTGGCTAAGCGGATGTTATAGCGCGTCTTCTGCTTCATTTTCTTCAACCATTCTTCTTCAGGACCTTTCAAAGACAGCACCATCGTCCTTCTCGGTTGAATAGAAATTGGGCTCGGATTAAAACCCGAAGTTTCCAGGAAGTAACTCCCATTTTCATTTTCCCACTCATCAGGTTCAATATATAAAATAAATGCATTCTCCCGCCGACACAATGAAACTGCTTTATGGATAATATTTTTCCAATTTGTCCCCACAGGCCCTTTAGGAATATAACCAAAGGATAAACCTAGCGGCAATCTTCGAAATAGAATCTGAGCGCCTGCATTGTCAGCAAGGATATACTTCGGATACCACTTGTGATTCTGTTTGAATAACCCCCACTCAGAAGTTTGCAAAATATGTGCGTCAGGTTTAGATTCTAAATATATATCCCACTTCTTTTTATTTACAGAATTCATAAGTCAAAATTAGGTGGATTACCTTGTACATTATGTTTAATTTCAGCATCAGGAATTATTTCATTGAGGAAGTTGATTATTTGATCGCCCTCCCCTGCCCGGGATAAATCGACCAATTTTTTGACGACCTCTCCCAACTCTTCCCCCCTGATTTTATCCTGTCCTTCTTCATGAAATATTCCAGGATGATCTGTTTTGCTGAATTTTCTCCCATCATTCCAAAGATCCTCGCTAAGTTTCTCTCCATTTCTTATCCCTGTAAAAACAATCTCAATTTCCTTTCCAGGTTCAAATCCAGATAAGCGAATCAAATCTTCAGCCAAATCAACGATTTTTATTTGTTCTCCCATGTCCAGAACAAACGTCTCACCTCCCTTTCCCATACCGGCAGATTGAATAACCAGAAAGACCGCTTCAGGAATTGTCATAAAATAGCGTTTCATTTCTGGGTGAGTTACAGTAACCGGACCTCCGTTAGCAATCTGCCGCTTAAATAACGGTACGACACTGCCTCTGCTTCCCAGTACATTTCCGAATCTTACGACGGAAATTGGTTTTTTTAGACGTCCAGCCGCATCCAAAACAAGCATTTCAGCAAGTCGTTTTGATGCGCCCATTACACTCACCGGACGAATGGCTTTGTCAGTTGAAATAAGGACAAGCCGTTCAACTTTGCTTTTTTCACAAGAGTTTATGATATTCTGTGTTCCCAAAACATTATTCAGGATACAATCCTCAACATTAATTTCCATAAGAGGGACATGTTTATGCGCAGCTGCATGGAATACGACCTGCGGTTGATTTCTTAATAATTCCTGGTCAATTCGGCAGGCATCCCTTATGTCAGCAATTGATATAATAACAGGTAAAGAAGGATAATTCTCTTTTAGAGATTGGTAGGTCTCGAAAATACTGTTCTCCCCATGACCAAGAAGGATTAATTTTGCTGGAGACCAGCGTGCGATTTGCCGGCAAAGTTCCTGACCAATTGATCCGCCAGCACCAGTGACCAGCACTGTTTTACCTTCAAGCATATTACCAGCTAAGTCAACATCAATTTGAGCAGGTGGACGGCGCAAAAGATCAGCGATTTGAACCTCTCTCAGTCGTGTGACACCAGCAGTGCCTCCTAGAAGTTCATAAATACCCGGCATTGTTCGGAAAGGGATTTTATTTTTCCGGCAAATATTGGTAATTTCCCGTATGGCTTTGCCCGATGCGCTGGGAATCGCTATAATCACTTCATTAACTTGATATTTGTTAATGACTTTCGATAAGTCTTTTAGGCGGCCTACAACTGGTATCCCATGTAATTGTTGATTATATTTTTCCGGATTATCGTCCAGAAATCCAATCGGCTTGGTTTTCAATAAAGAATTTTTTTGGAACTCCTTGGCAACCATTGCCCCCATATCACCAGCTCCAATAATTAGAGATTTTTTCTTAATATCTCGAATCCCTTGATTAACCGCTTTATTTTTACTCCCTTCAAAAAGAACTCTTAATCCAAATCGCAATCCGCCTACAAATAGAATTGAGAGAATCCAATCAATCACCAAAACAGATCGTGGAAATGATACAAATACGTGGTTTGCAAAAAGAATCAGCATTATTACAGAGATCGACGCTGATGAAACTGTTACGGCAAATAATATCAATTTCAACTCGCGAATACTGGCATACACCCACATTTTGCGATACAACCCAAAAAAATAGTATGTAATTGGTTTAATCGTAATAGCAAACAACAATAACCACAATAATGATAAGTAATAATTACTAAATACTTCGATCAATTCCAAACGGAGAATATATGCGCCGACAACTGAAATGATCGATAAAACCATATCTCCCAATAAAATATAACGATTGCGAATATTCAGATTAATTTTCATTTTATAACCCTCGGAAACCCACAACAGCTCCAAGTGTTCTGAAAATAATTAACAGATCCATTATGAAATTTCTGTGCATGATGTAGTATAGGTCGTGCTCCAATTTGATAGCTGTCTCTTCAATATTGGAAGCGTACCCATAATTCACCTGCGCCCAGCCTGTAACGCCCGGCTTCACAAATAATCTCGCCCTATAGAATGGGATATCCTTTTGCAAATCTTCAACCATCTCGGGGCGTTCTGCCCTTGGCCCTACCAAAGTAATATCCCCGTTAATTACATTTACAAACTGAGGAATTTCGTCCAAGTGGCTTTTTCGTAAAAATCCACCTGCCCTTGTGACCCGGTCATCATTCTCCACTGCAAATCTAGCAATCCCATCCTCTTCTGCATCTTTCTTCATGCTGCGGAATTTAAATAAAACAAATTTTTTTCCGCTTTTCCCTACTCGTATCTGTTTAAATAGAACAGGAAATCCATCATCAATCACGATAATTAGCGCAATCAATGGATATATTAGCCCTAAAAATATTAGACCTAAAATAGACCCAATTATGTCTAGCAACCTTTTAATTAACTCATAACTTTCAGGAGCGTGCGCGCGATCAACAAATGACCGCAAGACCCAATCGTCACCCAGCAACGCTATTGGTACTCTGCCCATTAATTCTTCATAAATAACAGGCATTGTATTAACTGCTATACCTTTTTCTTCAGCAGCAAGAATTGCTGAGTACATGCTTGGCTTCATATCGCCTGAAATCGAAAATATCAGATCCGTTACATTCTCTCGCTCAACGATCTGTATCAGTTCTTTACTGCTGCCAAAAACCGGTACGCCCGCGATTATATTTTTGATCTTTTTTTTGTCATCGTCTACAAACCCCACCAGACAAAATGGGTGTGGTTCAATTTTAATCATTTCCTCCGCCAGAGTAGATCCCGCACGGCCAGCTCCAATAATTATTACGCGGCGCAAAAATACAGGTGCGGTAAAAACACAAATATAAAGAAGCCGCCACAACAAAGTCAATCCAGCAGCTGCAGCAATAAACACCGCTACGCCACGTCGGGGAAGTGAATTCGGTTCCGAAATAAAAAATATTAACAAGTATAAAAACGTACTAATAATTGATGATACCGTTAATCCCCGAACAGTGTCCCCTCTGCGGCCAGCACGATTTGTATCGTATAGCTCAATCAGAGTTGACAGCCAGACGAATGGGAGAAAGTAATACCAATTAGGTGTCCGTTCCAACAGGGATTGCCAGGTGAAATCCATCCACAGATCTTTTGTCGACCATAAATACAGTGAAGCTATTAATGCAATGCCCGCTGAGAGAGCATCACCGAAAAGAAGAATTATCCGGCGTTCATTATCCGTTATTCGCCAAAAAGGCTTCTGGCCATTAGTTTCGTTTTTCATTAATACTATTTATTCCCTCCGTGGGGAAGTGAAAAGGCTGTATATAAAACCACTTCCCCAGGAAAAATGCATCGTGATGATCGCAAAAGGCATAAGCGTAAAGCATAAATCATTATGCTTAATCGCAGTTTGTAAGCCAATTAATATTACCGTTAGTAAATAGATCCCAAATTCTACACCCAGTATTATACGTGTAAACGGGTTGAAAATTGATAAAACGCCAAAAAAATATATACTCGCAACAAAAAGAGGAGGAACAGCTTGTCTCCACCTGATTGTTCTGGGATAACGCTGGAGCATCCTTACTTTCCAGTATCCGTATCGCCAATATTGTTTTGCAAGTTCCTTTAAGTTTTTTCGCGCATAGTATTTTGACCGAATTCGTGGATCTAACCATACCCTGCCGCCACTATTTTTTAAGCGAGCGTTAAATTCATAGTCCTCATTTGCCAGCAGTGTTTCATCAAGTCCGCCGATATTTTCAAAAGTTTTTTTATAAAACGCACCAAACGGTACTGTATCCACGTATTGTGCCTTGGTTGAAATTCTATATTTTGCATCTCCAACACCCACTGGATGTGCTGCTGCTTTGGCAATCGCGTTTGCTATACAAGTATCTTCTCCGGGTTGTATCTCCCAAATTCCACCCACATTTTCAGCTATATTTTCTCTTAATAAATCTACACTCGTTTTTACATATTCTTCATTAGGTTCTGAGTGCGCATCTAACCGAATAAGAATCTCCCCTTTTGCTGCCTTTGCAGCGCAATTTACCCCTGATGGTATCGTTTGCTTCGCATTATCAACCACTTTGACAATTATGTAAGAGGTGCTTTTAATAAATTCGGAAATCTTCTTTTTAGTCGCATCTGTAGAATGGGCATCTGCAATCACGATTTCAATATTTGAGAGTGGATAATTCTGCTTCTGAATTGCTTTGAGAAGAAGCCCTATGGTTTTTTCCTCATTGTAACAAGGAATAATGATAGATACTTTTGGAAATTCCTTAAGGTTATTTTTCATGCGCCAAAGGTATTTTTACCATAAAACAACTACCTTTACCCAATTCGCTTGTTACGGTAATCTCTCCCCCATGCGCTAATACTATCTGGCGCGCTATGAATAAACCTAATTCAACACCCTTATCATTTCTTCTGTGTCTGGATTTTTCCATCTGGTAGAAACGGTCAAATATTCTCTCAATATCTTCCTTTGGTATCCCAACTCCAGAATCTATTATAGAACCTCCAACAAATCCTTTCTCGATTTGTGTGGAAATTTCAATTTGACCCCAGCTTGCGTGAATTTATTTACGTTGTCAAACATGTTAGTATAAACTTGAGCGATTCGTTCGCCATCGACATAAGCGAAAGATTGTTCGTCATATGTTTTCTTAATCGTTGCGGGTACTTTATTATGAGCCTATTTTTTCGCAATACTGCTTTAATGCGTGCAACCAATTCGCGGGGATTAAAAGGTTTTGTAAGGTAATCATCTGCACCCAACTCTAACCCTAATATCTTATCAATATCCTCGTCTTTAGCAGAAAGCATGATTATGGGCACTTCATTTTCTTCGGCCATTAATGTTTTACACACATCATACCCATCCATCTTTGGAAGCATGATGTCCAATACAATCAGGGCAGGCTGCGTTCTCTTTATGCCGTTAAGTGCAGAGAGCCCATCCATGTATGCGACCACAGAAAAATTCTCTCGTTCTAAATATATGCGTACAAAATCAATGATACTAACTTCATCGTCCACCACACAGATAAGGTTATTAGCATCCATGGATTTAGATTTTAAACTTTTGCGATCACTTCGATCTCTACCATGCCAAATTTGGGTAGGGCGCCCACCTGCATTGTGGATCGAGCTGGAGGATTTTTCTCAAAAAATTCAGCATACACAGCATTCATCTTTGGGAAATCTGCTATGTCACTCAAGAAAACACTTGTCTTGACCACATCCGAAAGATCACTTCCTGCTTCCTGAAGTAAAGCCGTAATATTTAGTAATGCCTGCCTTGTTTGCGCTTCTACGCCACCTTCCACAAAATCACCGCTTTCTGGATCTAATCCTAATTGCCCAGAAAGAAACAGAAACCCGCCTGAGCGAATTCCCAGAGAATAAGGGCCTACAGCCTTTGGCGCTTTTGAGCTTGTCAATATCTCTTTTATTTTTTTTTTGCCATTTGTACCTCCATTTATCATTATTATAAATGCCATTTTATAAGCATCCAAAAAAACGTGCAAAAACCTCGTAATATTCAGACTGGTATAATTCCAGACGAAAACCAATAACCTGTATTAACGAGGATCCCTTTATATGTTATTAGATAGTCTTAACGCAGTTGAAGCACGGTATCAGGAAATAATAAAACTCATTGAAAAAAACATCAACAATTACCAGCAGGTTGCATCACTTTCCAAAGAAAAATCCGACCTTGAAGAGGTTGTTACTATATCCCGTGAATACCGTCAAGCGATGAAAAATATTGAAGAAGCGCAGAGTATCATCGCTGCTTCTGACGAAGAGCTTTCCGAATTGGCTAAAGAAGATCTGGGTCACCTTGTGCCCCGATCTAAAGAATTAGAACAAGCTTTAAAAACCCTTCTTGTTCCAAAAGACCCACGCGACAAAAAGAATGTGATTATCGAAATTCGAGCTGGAACTGGCGGTGATGAAGCTGGCCTGTTTGCCGCAAATCTGTTCCGTATGTATTCTCGCTATGCCGATAACAATAAATGGGCAATGGAAATAATTTCTCAGAATGATACTGGTATTGGAGGATTCAAGGAAATCATTTTTATGATTAAAGGACGTGGCGCATATTCACGTTTCAAATTCGAATCCGGCGTACACCGTGTTCAGCGTGTCCCTTCTACCGAATCATCCGGGCGCATCCATACATCAACAGTGACTGTTGCCGTGCTGGCTGAGGCAGAGGAGGTAGATATCCAAATCCCGAATTCTGACCTTAAGATAGATGTGTATAAATCTGCAGGAGCTGGTGGACAAAATGTACAAAAAAACTCAACCGCTATTCGGATAACTCATCTCCCCACAGGTATTG
Source organism: uncultured Pelolinea sp. (assembly GCA_964540175.1). Lineage (GTDB taxonomy): Bacteria > Chloroflexota > Anaerolineae > Anaerolineales > Anaerolineaceae > Pelolinea. Next base: position 22,674 of record CAZILY010000003.1, read on the forward strand.
TGGTAGCCTGTCAGGATGAAAGGTCACAACTGCAAAACAAACTGCGGGCTATGGGCATTATGCGAGCAAAATTATACGAAATTGAAGAACAGAAACGGCAGGCTAAGGAAATCGCTGCTCGACGTGCGCAAGTCGGTACAGGTGGGCGATCCGAGAAAATCCGTACTTATAATTATCCTCAATCACGCGTTACAGATCACCGAATTAACATTTCCTCTCATAATTTGCAATCGGTCATGGAGGGAGAGTTAGATCTGTTTATTGATGAATTAACTATTCGTGAGGAAGCTGAACGCCTTAGCGCAATAGAAGCGGAGGATTAACACGGGCAGACTGGGCACTTGGCTCAATAATGCACAAAAAGCAACTTCTGCTTTAGAAGAACATTCCTCCTCACTCTATGCATTAACCAATTTCATTCTGAAACAGCCCACTTCCTGGGTACTCTCTCATCCTGATTATCAGCTTAATCCTTCAGATGAAGATATTCTGAATACACATCTATCTCGGCTTTTGAGCGGAGAACCTCTTGCGTATATCACAGGCATTCAATCTTTCTTTGGTCTTGAATTTAACGTATCTCCTCACGTTCTCATCCCCCGGCCAGAAACTGAGCTGCTTGTTGAGCAAGCAATTCAGGCAGCAGGTTTATTTCAATGCCATCTTACAATTGCGGATGTTGGCGTCGGTTCTGGATGCATTTCAATCACATTAGCAAAATTATTATCCAGCACACGAATCATTGCAACCGATGTTTCCTTTTACTCCCTGCAAGTTGCACAGAAAAATATCAAACACCATCAAGTCGAAAATAATATTCGTCTAGTTCAAACGAATTTATTAAACAGTATTCAAGAAAAGTTTCATATTATTTTGGCAAATTTACCCTATATCCCAACAAAAAAGCTAAGCAAATTATCTGTTCTTAATTATGAACCTCGCCTTGCTCTGGATGGTGGAAAAGACGGATTAATCTTCATTAAACAGCTCATTCAAGGCATTCACAGTAAACTACATGCTAAAAGTGTAATTATCTTAGAGATTGAGCATACTCAAGCATCAGGAATTATTAAAATCTGCAAACAATTTTTGCCGTCTGCTTCCTGTACAATAATAAATGATTTAGCAGGCCTTCCACGTAGCGCAGTTATAAAAACGGATGGACAAAAATAATGGGAATAAGTGTCATTAAACAATCAAACCCGCAATCAGAGGAATTGGCACTCAAAATTCTTCTAGCTGGCGGTGTGATCGCGATACCAACCGATACTGTATATGGTATCGCCTGCCTTGTAAACAAGCGGGATAGTATCCGGCGATTATATGCAATTAAAGAACGTGAACACGTGAAAGCCATCCCTGTACTTATCGGGACCATTGAACAAACCTCCAACATTGCTGCCATTTTCCCGCCTTCCGCATATGCGCTTTCCCAACATTTCTGGCCCGGGGCACTCACCCTAGTTGTGAACAAACACCCCGATCTCCCTTTTGAATTGACAGTCTATCCAACTGTTGGCATCCGTATGCCAGATCACAAATGGCTGCGTTTACTCATACAAGTATGTGGACCTCTCGCCGCCACTTCTGCGAACATATCCAACCAACCCAGCTTATCTAACGCGCAAGCAGTGCTGGAGGAGCTAGACGGCAGAATTGATCTTCTGATCGATGGGGGAGCTTGTGCAGGCGGCATCCCCTCAACGGTTATTGATTGCACCGTTTCACCAGTTAAAGTTCTACGCGAAGGCGGCATCCGAAAATCATCGATCCGTAAAGTTTTAAATAACAATTATTGAATCAGTATTTGGAGTAAAATTTTTATGATATATCAAGGGATCATCCATCAATACAAAGACTTGCTTGAAATTCCACAAAATATCAAAGCGGTATCTCTTTCTGAAGGAAATACACCCCTAATTCCAGTACCCAGGGTCGCCGAAGCATTAGGTGAAAGATTTACCCTTTTCATTAAATTTGAGGGATTAAACCCAACGGGATCATTTAAAGACCGTGGTATGACAACGGCAGTTAGTGAAGCCGCGCACCGCGGCGCGAAGACAGTGATTTGCGCATCTACCGGCAATACTGCCGCTTCAGCAGCAGCATACGCAGCCCGAGCTGGTATGCACGCGGTTGTTATAATACCAGCAGGCAAAGTAGCGGCTGGAAAATTAGCAGGCGCGATTGCGTATGGATCAGAAGTCATCCAAATAGATGGTTCTTTCGATGATGCCCTCACATTAGCAGTTAAATTATCTGAAAAGCACCCTATTGCGTTGGTAAATTCCCTTAACCCATTTCGTCTGCAGGGGCAAAAAACTGCTGCTTTTGAAATCTGCGATGTGCTTGGAAACGCCCCAGATTGGCTCGCACTGCCTGTTGGTAATGCTGGGAATATCACTGCCTATTGGATGGGATTTACACAGTACAACACTCTCAAAAACACCCGCTTGCCTCAATTACTGGGGGTACAAGCTGCTGGAGCCGCTCCCCTCGTGCTCGGCCATCCCATCGAAAAACCAGAAACAATTGCAACCGCCATCCGCATCGGTAAACCTGCACGCGGAGAAGAAGCACTTTCAGCAGCCCAGGCTTCAAACGGTATGATAATCAGCGCAACGGATGAAGAGATACTTGCCGCTCAGAACTTGCTGGCCGCATCCGGTATCTGGGTAGAACCAGCTTCTGCCGCAGGTATTGCGGGGTTAAAAAAGAAAATCGCTGACGGCACCATCGATTTAGAAGGGAAACAAGTAGTCGCAGTATGCACCGGCCATGGCCTCAAAGACCCTGATATCATTACAAAAAATTTCAAGCTGCCAAAGATCCTTCCACCTGATCTAACAATTCTTGAAGAAGAGATTCTACGTGGATAAAAATAATTTTACGATTCACATTCCGGCAACAACAGCAAACCTCGGACCTGGATTTGATTGCCTTGGATTAGCACTTGATCTTTGGAATACAGTTTCCTTTTCTCAGATTAGCGGTCCATTTCGTTTATCTATCGAAGGAGAAGGCAAAAACACACTCCCAGAAGATGAAACAAATCTTATTTTTCAATCAGCTACTCAATTAGCAAATGCGTATGAAAAATCTCTTCCAGAGAATTTGCATATTATTTGCCAAAATAATATTCCGATAGCCTCTGGGCTTGGTTCCAGTGCAAGTGCGGTGATTTGCGGGTTGGTCGGGGCAAAAATTATTTTAAATATCGACATTAGCAACCATGATCTCCTGCAAATCGCCGCACAGATTGAAAGGCATGCTGATAATGCGGCTGCCTGTTTTTTCGGTGGTCTCGTTTTGGTTCGATCAGAGACCAATGCTTTTCATACCATTAACCAAGAAATACAGCCGGTAACCGCTGTAGTTGCTGTTCCAGATTATTCACTTTCTACAGAAGCAGCCCGTGAAGTGCTTCCTGAAAAAGTCCGTCTCGAGGACGCAGTCCATAATATCAGCCGCACAGCTGAACTAGTGCAGATTTTTCAGAATGGGAATTACGAATCTTTAAGAGAAACAATGAAAGACAAGCTGCATCAAGTGTACCGCCTACCACTTCTCCCGGGCGCGGAACAAGCCTTGCAAACCGCACTTATTGCGGGTGCTTTTGGTTCGAGTTTATCTGGTGCAGGGCCAAGTGTGATCGCATTCACAACCCAAAAACTCGCGAAAGCGGTCGGTGATGCTATGCAATCAGCATATCAGCAAGCTTCCATTTCCTCTCGGATTTTTATTCTTAGCTGCCCTGCAAGAGGCTACTTTATCACTTAAAAAAAAGAGAGAGGGCTAATACCTCTCTCTAATACAATCCCTATTTCTTTAACTGTCTTGATATGCCTTAACAGCTTCGTAAACAACACGGACTACTTCACCAATATTTTTCCGGGCCGTTGACAGATAAGGCTCGATTGCATTGATCGTCTCCCTTGCTTTTTCCAGGTCTTCTACTCTACCCTAGTCATTAAATCCACTATGCAAATACACTAAGCTCTGTGCGGCACTGTATGCATTTTCCGCTTTCTCAATGAGTATTTCAAACTGATAAAGCGCCTCTTCTAATTTAGCAACATCTTTTCCTTCATTAAGAAGCTTGTCGATACGCTCTTCTGCCCGTACCAATGAACCGTTGGCATCCTCCAAGGCTGTACCAATAAATGCTGTTATGCTCTCCTGGTAACGAAATGTGCGCATCAGTACACCTTCAAAGAAATGCTTTACACCATCTCCAGCAATTGTCGGTTGAGAAGCAGTTGCTGGATATTCTTCAACTGCCGCAAAAACCGGAGCAATCATTCCTCCAAGCAACAACCCACTCGTTAACAAAACACTTATCCACATTTTCCATCCATTCTTTTTTTTCGTAAGCATTATTTCTCCTTTTGTACTGCTTATAGAATAATAGACAGATGTAAACTACTTATTTTATGGATGTAAAAACAGTGTAAAAAAACCGCGGAAGTATTCCGCGGTTTTTCAAATCAAAAGAATATATTATCTAAACAACGATGTTTACTAACCGTCCAGGTACATAGATCAGTTTGCGATGTTGTTTACCTTCCAAATATTTCTGCACATGTTCGCTGGCAAGCGCGATCTCCTTCGCTTTTTCCTCACCAATTTCCACCGATACTCTCACCTTATCACGCAGCTTGCCGTTTACTTGCACAACTAGCGTAAACATCTCCTCGATAGTAGCGTCTTCATCCACCTGAGGCCAGTCCTGCTGATGAATTGAGTAAGATTTTCCCAATTTGGCCCACAGCTCTTCTGCTATGTGGGGAGTGATAGGTGCCATCATACGCAGATACACATCCACTGCCTCATTCCAAACATCAGTATTCCATCCGCCTGCTTCTTTGAATACAATCATGTCATTGATTAATTCCATCAATCCGGAAATAACCGTATTAAACTCGAATTGTTCAAAATCACGCGTTACATTACGCAAAGTCTGGTGAAGTTTGCGGCGAATATTTATTTCTATTTTTTCTGTATTGTTTCCTTTTTTTCCAGTTTCTAAGAAAGCATTCCAAACACGTATCAACCAGCGGAATGAACCCTGAATATTTCCGCCATCCCACGGCCCACCATCTTGCCATCGGTAGCCAAAACAAAGGAATGCACGGATAGTGTCAGCCCCAAAATGCTTTACCTGTTCATCCGGATCAACAACATTCCCGCGCGACTTACTCATACGCTGCCCATCAGGGCCAAGTATCTGTCCTTGGCTGCGGAACTGCAGCATTGGTTCATCGCCTTTAAGTACACCGATATCACGAAACGCTTTCTGGAAAAAGCGTGTATAAATCAGGTGCATAGTAGCATGTTCTGTTCCACCAGTATAAGTATCCACCGGCATCCAATAATCATATTCTTTCTGGTCAAACGGGCCTGTATCACACTGCGGGCTGAGATAACGAAGGTGGTACCACGAAGAACACATAAAAGTATCCATCGTATCAGTTTCTCGTTCCGCCTTACCACCACACACCGGACAGGTGGTAAATCGCCAGGTGGGGTGCAATTTTAGTGGACTTTCACCAGTTGGTTTCCATTCCACATCATCCGGGAGCAGCACCGGCAATTGTTCATCTGGAACTGGAACTGCACCGCATTTTTCACAATAAATAATTGGGATTGGCGCGCCCCAGTAGCGCTGGCGTGAGATCAACCAATCTCGGATGCGGTAGGTAACCGCTGCTTTTCCCACGTTTTTTTCCTCTATAAACGCAATTGCACGTTCTATAGTTTCCCCAGCTGGTGTACCGTTCAAAGGTCCAGAATTGACCATCACACCATTTGCAGGCACAGCTTCTGGCATTGTCGCTCCATCAAGATCAGGCATATCATCCGGTTGGATGACAACACGCACCTCGATGCTAAATTTACGAGCAAACGCAAAGTCACGCTTGTCATGAGCCGGTACGCCCATGATAGCACCAGTACCATAGGTCATCAGTACATAATCCGCAATCCATACCGGGATTTTTTCACCATTAACCGGATTAATCGCGTAGCCTCCTGTAAAGACTCCAGTTTTCTCTTTATCAGTCGCTTCCCGTTGAATCTCAGTCTGGAGTATTGCTTCTCCAATATACGCTTCAACTTCTGTTTTTTTCTCGATGGTAGTTAATTTGTCTACAAGTGGGTGTTCAGGCGCTAAGACCATAAAAGTCGCGCCCCATAGTGTATCAGGTCGAGTGGTGAATACTTCCAATGGATCACCATCTTCAGTTTTAAAGACGACAGATGCACCTTTTGACTTGCCAATCCAGTTCGTCTGTAGCAACCGCACACGGTTCGGCCAATCAATCTGGCTGAAATCAAGCAGTTCATCAGCATAATTGGTTATTCTAAAAAACCACTGTTCCAGTTTCTTTTTGATAACTGGCGTATCGCATCGCTCACAATGTCGGTCATCTCCCCAAACCTGCTCGCGCGCTAATGTCGTGTTGCACTGCGGGCACCAATCAACCGGGGACATCTTTCGATAAGTCATATCATTTTTAAATAATTGCGCAAAGAACCACTGTGTCCATCGGTAATACTCAGGGTCACAAGAAACCGCCTCTCGGCGCCAATCAAACATTGTACCCATAGTCCGAAGCTGCTCACGCATATGCTCAATATTCGCATACGTCCATTTTTTTGGATGAATGTTGCGCTTTATGGCTGCATTCTCGGCTGGCAGACCAAAAGCATCAAACCCCATAGGAAACATAACGTTATACCCCTTCATGCGTAGATAGCGTGCCCGCGCGTCTGAAGGTGTCATCGCGTACCAGTGACCAATATGAAGGTTTCCAGAAGGATATGGCAGCATTGTTAATGCATAATATTTTTTCTTTTTATGATCAATATCAGCATTGTAGAGCCCGTCACGCTCCCACTTTTTTTGCCATTTTTTTTCTATCTTTGATGGTACGTATTTTTCAACTTTTTCCGGCATATATCCTCTTTTATAAAAAAATGCCTTCGTCATCAGGGACGAAGGTTTCTCCGCGGTACCACCCTGGTTGCCAATTTATTGGCCACCTCAGTGAGCGATAACGGGCTTTCCCGGAAAGAGTTACTTGTTTTCACCCTTTCAGCGTAACCATGTTGGTCTGGCAGGCGAGTTCCGCTTTTTGTGCTCCGCTTGCACAGTGCCTGGCTTCCATCAAGATTTCCTGGCTTTCTGGCGGATAGCATATTACTCCTACCGTCGCTTTTAGTGGACCCAGAGGGACTCGAACCCTCGGCCTCCTCAATGCCATTGAGGCGCGCTCCCAGCTGCGCCATGGGCCCATTCTTTTTACCCAGTGGACCTGGAGGGACTCGAACCCTCGACCTCGTCAGTGCGATTGACGCGCGCTCCCATCTGCGCTACAGGCCCGTCTTATCGGGCAGGCAAATTCTACCCGTCCGCTTATTACATGTCAAGCGAGACAGCGCGCCTGAGAGTATATCATAGGGCATTTCCTCACATATTTAGCATTATTTTTACTTCGGCGATGGTTTTTGGGGTATCCGTGTATCGGATTGCGTGCATACCAGCGGATATCGCACCTTCAATATTTGATAGCATATCATCAATAAAAACCGCATTCCCCGCTTTTACGCCCATTTTTTCAAGCATCAGCTTAAAGATAGCTTGGCCAGGTTTACGCATACCAACCTCTGATGAGAAAACTGCCACATCAAAAGCATCGATAAAATCAAAGTGTTTATTAAGTTGCGTCCGTGCATTCACCCATGCATTGCTCAGAAGGCCCAATCGATATTCCGATTTAAGTGAAACCGCGAAACCCAGAAGTTCCTGGTCGATGGCATCCCCGGAAAAATATTCATCATATACCGCCAGGTAATCATCTACTGGTTGGTTAAAATGGCGCAGAGCAAATTCCCAATGCTCTTTATCTGATAATTCTCCCACCTCTGAACGGAGGGAAGTCTCACTCATAAAAATGAATGCTTCTAACTCTGCGCGCGTTACCCCAAAGCGCTTTGCAAGCACTTCGCGCGGTGCCGGATTTGCAGTCTTTAATAGCACACCGCCCATATCAAATATCACCGCATTAATTTCTTTTCGCATCATTTAGCCTTTTTAAACTTTATGAATTATAGCAATAAGATTCGTCTTAATTATTTAATAAATATGCATCCCGCTTTTCTTGGAAAGAGTCGGTGTCTTTAAATATTCTCATAATCTCATTAACCTCTCATTTTTTGATTTATTTGAAAAATCACTTGATGAAAGATGGGAAGACTGTATAATTTCGAGAAATGGAAAATTTCCTTCAGCAAGTAAATAACAACCTTTGCATTTCTCTCACTCCCACACAAGTGAATATGTTCGCTACGTATGAAGATCTATTAATTGAATGGAATACAAAATTCAATCTGACAACAATTACGGATCCTAGCGAGATACGCGTAAAGCATTTCCTCGATTCGTTAACCTGCCTACGTGTTGTTCCTGAGCAAGGGAGTTTCTCGCTCATTGATATCGGCACTGGTGCCGGTTTTCCAGGCATTCCCCTAAAGATCATTAATCCATTAATTAACCTCACACTGGCTGAGTCGATTGGCAAAAAAGCGGAATTTTGCCAGATCGCAGTTGAAAAACTGCGATTAACCAATACACAGGTGATCACAAGCCGCGCAGAAACAATCGGGCAGGACCAGAAATTCCGTGAGTGTTATGATTGGGCAATCGCACGCGCAGTCGCATCTCTGCCTGTATTAGCAGAATACTTACTACCACTCGTTCGCATCGGTGGGAGTATGCTTGCACAAAAAGGGGGCAACGTAGACATCGAAATTGGTCAGTCAGATAACGCGATAAAAATCCTGGGAGGAAAACTAGATTCAGTAATCCCTATTTCACTACCTGATGGCATGGGTGAACGAACATTAATCCAAATTCGCAAAATCACGCCAACACCATCAAGATACCCCCGCCGTCCAGGTACACCCAAAAAGAAACCCCTCAATTAACCCTTTTCTTTAATCTCCCCCTCGTGAATACCCCATACCCTGCATTTATCAACAAAAGCAGGAGTAAATAGGTGCAGATCGGTTGTCGTCAGAATCGATTGCGAATTCTGCTCCAGCACCCCAAGTAGACCCTGCCGCCGTTGTTGATCCAATTCTGCTAACGTCTCATCCAATAGCAGTACAGGGGTTTCCCCGGTTTGCTCTGTCAACCAGTACACTTCCGCTAATTTAAGTGCCATCACTGCTGTACGGATTTGTCCTCGTGATCCATAGATACCAAGGTCGATATTGTTAGCGATAAACCGCATTTCGTCGCGGTGTGGACCTAGTGTAGTAACCCCCCTGCGCACTTCTTCATCCTGTTTGTCTTTCAATTGTCTAAGGAATATTTCCTTAATCTCATCCACTGAAATTTCTTCAGTGAACTGGTCTACTAAAGATAAAACCGATTGTTCCCCATTTTCTTTAGATAATGCAATAGATGGTAAGTAAAAAAGCATAATCTGCTCACTGCCGTGGGTTAGTTTCTCGTACTGCAAATGCATGCTCTTGCTCAGCGCTCTAACCGCGTTTACTCGTGCGTGAATGATCACTGCACCATGTTCCGCAATCAATTCGTCCCAATACACCAATTGATCTCGGCTGCCCTCATTCTCAAAAATTTGCTTAAGAAGCGCATTACGGCGAGTAATACCCTGGTTGTATGTGCTCAAAGCACGCACATACCCTGGAAAAGCCTGTGAGAGTGTACGGTCCAGGTATTTCCGGCGTTCGTCTGGACCATCCTCGATAATTCGTGTCATCTGAGGGAGGAAGATTACTGAATTGAAAAAACCTACCGCATCCAGCAATTTTCGTTTGCTGCCATCTATGATCACTTCTTTTCGCAACCGCGAGGTGCCATTTCCGTTTCCCCCGATGATCAATCGTACCTCAATATGGTGTGGTTTTTGTGCCTTCTCAACTACAGCCACCAACCGCCCGACCGAAATCTCATCCTCCAGAGCTAAAAAACGGATCATTTGTTTATCGTGCCTGGCAATGGGTGATGTAAGCAAGGATAGTAGATGCACAGCTTCCAGTACACTTGTTTTCCCCTGCGCATTTTTTCCCACGATTATATTAAGATTCGATGAGAAATCTAATTCCAAGCGTTTAAAAGCGCGGAAATTAGTCAGGGAGAGCTGCCAGATTATCATGCCATTCGCGAAACGTTAAACATATTTCTCATCAGTAACGTCATCAGGATGGTAAAGCACATCCGCTCGGTCGACGAAAAGAATTCCATTAAGGTGGTCAATCTCATGCTGGAAAATACGTGCTAACCAACCATTTGCTTTGATAACTACCTCTTTTCCAAACCGATTCTGCCCGCGCACCGTAACCGATTGTGACCGCTCAACCTCACCGAACAAGTTTGGTACAGAAAGGCACCCTTCAATCCCTTTCTCCTTCTCATCTGACACTTGAGATAATACCGGGTTAGCTAACACAAAAACTTTAGCTTTTGCGTCTGGAATAGAGTCATCCTCGGGATACTCCACAACAATCAAGCGTTGGGAGATATTCACCTGTGGCGCGGCAAGCCCAACTCCCGGCTCATCACGCATTGTCTCAATCATATCCCTAATTAATTGTTGAAGATCTACGTTAAAATCCGCTACTTTATGCGCTTTGCGCCGCAGTGTGGGATGTGGTAATTTGATAATCTCTCTTAGTGCCATACTCTAATTAGTTCCTTAGGATAATTTCCACTATTTTACTCTACAAGAAATTGTTAATCTTCAGAAGAAAAATCATCTTGTTCGTCATCATACTTTTGATTGATGATTTGGTGATATGAATCAATCCAATCAACCGCCTTCTTCCGCTGCATTCGTTTTTCAAAATCTTCTTCTTTTTGGTGAAAACGCTCCTTAGCTGCAAACAATGCTTCCTGCACTTCAGCAGGCCTATGTACATTGCCAAAGGTGAACTCCTCATCTCCAATGCGTGTGTACACAGTACCAAAATTGAATAGCAGCCCAAAAATACCATTGCGCTTATATCTAATAGATTGGATATTCTTTATCGGTGCAGCTCGTTTTTCTTCCATGCCAAAAGGACGCCGATCAATATCAATTATCTGATCATTTGTAATAATGTATACATCATTACGCCAGTCAACAAAACGATAAACTGCCCAAGTTAACAATACGGTACTGTTAATCAGCATAACCATATTGAAAACCGTATTACTAATAATTTCACTTTGATTAGCAGCAAAGAAAAGATACAGTAACACATGGCTCAACAAGAGAAGCACGGGGATGAACACCTTTGAAAACAATATCGTCCAATGCGTACGGTACACAATATCTTCAGGAGATACGGGAACATTTGATCCTTCAATAACAAATTCCAGATCATTTATTTGGGATGATGATTGGTCAGAATAATTCTCAAGACCAATTTCTCTTTCAGTTGGCTTCTGAGTGATGCGCTCCCTGATGTCCTTTGCAAAAGACCTTTTTTCTTCTTCATCCTTCAGGTCTTTTCGTCTTTCAGTTAGATAAGTAAGAATATGCTGTACAGAGATAATCTCTGGGACAAACGCCAACCGCATTGAACCAGTGAAAGTTTTTATCTCCAGATCCCCAAAGTCGAATCCTCTACCTAAAAAGCTCTTTTTAGTCTCCACAGATTCAATTGCGGAAAATGGAGTTTCCTGTTTAGTTTCATAGGAGAACAAAGAACGCTGTTTGTTTATGATCCGTTTATTAGTAAATATAAAAAGGTCATTGGACCATTCAAGAAACTGCCATCCAATCCACAATAGCGTTAAGACAGATAGCACACCACCTCCCCATAATAAAGTATGGAGTGCGAGAAGGCCATTGTTAATTAAAATAACAAGAATAATACCAAGCCCAAATACAGCAAACATCGCGAAGATTATTTTCAATATTATAACAATAGGATGCGGCTGCCCCATGTAGCATATTGTTTCCTCTTTTCCAAAGTTAATCATTTTTCGAACAAGATGTTCATAGGAGATGACCATGGTGTTCTTTTTATTGCTAAAACCTCTGTCCTCCTTGCCTATTTGTGTTAATATCTCTTTACCAATCTTAATCAAGATCACTTCTGTTATCGCCCTGGCGCTCGTTCGGCGTTTCTGATCCTTTATCAACGCATCCTCGCCAAAAGAAAATCGTTCACTGAAATTATTCAACTTGAGCAATGCGTGTTGTTTCTCTTTCAGGATCTCCAGATGGCCCTGATATAAAACATAAAAAAAAGAGGCAGAAGTTGCTTCTAAATAAACCATTTTTTCGGCAGGAAAATAAACAATTTCAGCATTATTTAATAAGAGGTTGATATGCTCTTCTTCCAGATCATTAAACGGAAACACTTTCCGGAGTGTTTCTGCAAGTTTTTTCCGGTTGACATTCATAAATAAAGTATATCGTATGCCCAATTATTATTCGAAATAATTATAAGAAATGATTCTGGTAAAATTTGAGCGCATTTTGAATACTGGAGATATTGATTGAAAATTAATAAATTTAATCTTTTTCGTTGGATTGCGATTTTCCTGCTTGTCTCTTCGCTTGTTCTGATGGTCGTTCAATTGACCAGATTTAGTCGCCTGCGGGCTGGTTTCTCTCCGGGCACACGCATCGCGGGTATTGCAGTAGGAGGACTTGATCAGCAACAGGCAGCAGAGCGGATCACTCAGGCATTTAATATACCTATCGAACTAGTCTACGGCGATCAGCATATGCAGGTGAAACCATCCCAGCTTGGGTTTGAATTAGATATCATTGCTATGATTGCTGTGGCAGACCAACAGCGGGTAACCCTTCCTTTCTGGTCCTCTTTTTGGGGGTATTTATGGAACCGATCCCTTAATACCAGTGACACTCCCCTTCAAGCAAACATTGATGAAAACCGCATCCGCAATTTCCTAATTGACGAGATCGCATCTCGCTATGACCATGTCCCCTCTTCCTCTATCCCTATTCCCGGCACAATCAATTTCCAGGTCGGTAGTCCTGGATTAATTTTGGATATTGAGAAATCACTTCTAATTGTTGAACACGCACTTCAATCAGCTACGGAACGTTCTGCCTCACTGGTCATCGGGGAAGTTTCTCCACCCCGTCCCTCACCAGATAATCTAGAAGTGCTTCTCAAGCAGATCATAGACCGATCAAATTTTGACGGCCTAACCGAGATATTCATCTTAGACCTGCAAAAACGGGAAGAACTTAATTTTGCTTATGAAAGGGGAGTTAGCTATGACCCTGGGATTTCATTCACCGCGGCAAGTACAATAAAAATTCCGATAATGACCTCCGTATTCCGAAGGTTGGGAGAACCTACTCCGCAAGCTGCGGCTGATCTGATGAAACTTATGATAGAAAAATCTCAAAATCCTCCCGCAGACAAACTTATGGATGTTTATATAACTCCGAATATTGGTCCGAACTACGTTACACAAGACATGCGAGAAATCGGATTACAGAACACCTTTCTTGCGGGACAATTCTATCTGGGTGCTCCGCTGCTACAGCGCTATTCAACACCGGCGAACCAACGCTTTGATTACACAACTGATCCGGATGTGTACAATCAGACCACAACCGCGGATCTGGGGATGCTACTGGACGATATCTACCAATGTGCCCAAACAGGAGGGGGAACGTTTGCCGCAGTTTACGGTGATGATATCTCACAATCCGAATGCCAGTTGATAATTACATACCTCACCCAAAACAAGATCGCTGTATTACTGCAAGCAGGACTGCCAGATGGCACCAACTTTGGACATAAGCACGGGTGGATTATAGAGGGTGATGGTTTAATTCACACAATTCTCGATGCGGGAATCGTCTTCTCGCCAAATAATGATTACATAGTTGTAATCGCAATGTATCAGCCCACGCAGTTGATCTTTGACGTGGCTAATTTTCTTACTGCTCAGTTATCTACTGCAATATATAATTATTTCAACATTTCATAGTTAAGAATTATTAATAGGATAGAAAAACAGCTCAATCATTTTTTATTGTCGCATACCCTAATCGTTAAGCATCCTGTTTAAATATGACTCCTTTCAAAGGCAGAGCGAGAAATTTTAGCGCTGCCAATACCAAAAAAGTGGTCGTAAAACCTGTTATATCAGACAAGAAACCAGTCAATCCCAAACCGATCCCAGTACCAATATTCGCCACCGCCATCAGGATAGAGAACATGGTCGCCGCAATTCTTCCATCTGTCAACCGCATGGAAATGGCGAAATAGATGGTTTCGTAGAAACCAAACGAAAACCCGAAAACAAAGACAATCAGCCAGGCCATCCTCTGCGCTGAAATTAAGGGTAATGCACCAACTCCAACTAAGGAAACAACGACTACAGCCAGCACTGACTTTTTCTGCCCAATTTTATCCGTAATACTTCCGCCAATCAACCCACCAAACATCGTTCCCAATCCTAATACCGTAGCAATATACCCGGCTGTGGAAAGATTAATTGAAAATCGGTCAGCCAGAAAAGGATTTACTATCTGATTCGCCCCATTGATTATCAATAAATATAGAGCACCCAGCACACCCAAAGCGATTATATGCGTTTGCTTAATACTCTTAAAAGCACCCCACTCAAAACGTGTGTTAGCTGTGCATTCTACTTCCTTGTTTTTCAAAACAAGGGGAAGAGGAAGCAGCGTGATTACCGCCAACAAGGCAAACCCTGCTGGCCATGATATGTGCTAAACCACCAAGCCCAGCAAACTAGATGTGACCACCATACCAGCTGCCCGTCCACCAACCATAAAACCTTGAATGATTTCCTCATCCTCTTTAGGGGTTGAATCCAGTGCTAATCCATCTGTACATGTATCATACAATGCCATTCCCATCATCATTACAAACAATGGCATACAGCATAAAATTCTGACCTGGGTCAAGCAATGGTACTGCAAGCAAACATGCTGCCTGAATTACCAGACCGAGAATGATATATGGTTTTCGGAAACCCAAACCAAAGAAGTTAACCTTATCACTCAGCATTCCTATAAAAATCTTTAACACAAGTGGAATTAACCCGATGGTCCCAATAATTCCTATTTTCGCCATGTCAAGGTAAATACAGCGCGTTTAAAGCTGTAAAATACGCCATTATTGATCCCTGAGAAAAATACAACAATGCAAACATCATATATCGGGATGTTTTTTTCATAGTCCCTTCTGGTTACACTGGTATGATCGAAAGGATATCGGGGCCATTTTCTGTGATGACGATTGTATGTTCAAATTGGGCAGACAAAGATTTATCTGCAGTTTGAACTGACCATTCATCCGACATTAAGCGCGTATCTGGTTTGCCAATATTTATCATTGGTTCAATATTAAGCACCATTCCTGTTCGCAATCGCGGCCCTCTATTTTTTGGTCCAACATGCGGAACAAATGGTTCTTCCCACAATTTACGGCCAATCCCATGTCCGCCATATTCCCTGACTACTGAATACCCTTTGCTTTCCGCAAATGATTGTATAGCAGCACCAATCGCCCCAACCTGGTTCCCTTCAATCGCGGCATGAATACCCTTGTATAAACACTGCTTTGCAGTATCAACCAACCTTCTAACCTCCGGGGATACTTTACCAACCAGATAAGTCTTGCATGCATCGCCGCACCAACCCTTATACCGCAAACCAATATCAACACCGATAATATCTCCTTCTTTAAGAACACGATCATCCGGTATACCGTGGCATATCTGGTGGTTGAGCGAAGTAGTGATTACTCCTGGAAATGGACGTTGACGTGGCCGTTGGCGAATCCCTTTATATAAAG
>CAZILY010000004.1:0-31562 GCA_964540175.1 uncultured Pelolinea sp.
GATTACAATTACGGCAATTCATAAATAGGCCGATGTTACCAATAGTGCAGATTTATATCGAACTTGAAGTAAAATCAGGCTTTATTCTCCCGAAAAACACGCTCGCTTCTATGATCGTAGCTGTATAAAAGTGTAGTTATGTGTGTTTGTGCGCTATTCGTGGCTAATAATCTGGTACTTGGATTTTTCGAACCGTCTTTGGCATAAATAGAAGATAATCACAAAATATTCTTAGAGAGCCAACTTAATATAAAAACCTAACCCAACTAAGCTGATAGCCACTATAAGAATTAGTGCTGCAGTTAGAAAAATTCTTTTATTTTCTCGAATGATTACATTTTCGCCAAATAGATTCTCGGAAATCCCAAAACTGGGACCAGCAAACCATGCATAAAGGAATCCCCCCACTAATCCTCCCAAGTGTCCCCAATTATCTATACCGGGTGATAGGCCTAGAAATAAATTTACAGCAATCATGAAGAGGACATTTGTTAATAAGGGTTTTGCTGCACTGCCAAGTAGATACCTGTTTTTGTAAATATATACTCCTTGTGCTGCGATCAACCCGAAAATTGCAGTAGATGCGCCTAAAGATACATTGGGCGAAAACAGGAAAGAAACGACATTGCCGAATACTGCACCAATAATATATAAGAGAATGAATGATGTGCTCCCATACTTCCTTTCAAGTGATGGGCCGATCGAATAAATGGCGTACATATTGAAACCTAGATGAATGATTGATCCATGTAAAAATGCTGGTGTTAGAAATCGCCAGAATTCTCCTTGGAGAATGAATTGGTTGATTTTTGCCCCATAAAGCAGAAGAAAATCATAACCAAATAGCCATTCAGCAATGTTTTGAAAACCAAAAATAATTATTGATAATGCAATGAGTAAATAGGAAATTGAGAATTTTATTTTCATTTTATCTAAGGTGGTTATAAATCAATTTTGTACTTATGTGTTTTGTGATGTTCGGCAGTGATAATTGATTCTATGATCTCAACAGTTTTGGAAAGCTTATTCTGCGCGTTTACAACGATGTAGTCAAATATGGATGCTTTCTCTAATTCAGCTTGAACTGTTATGATTCGCATATTCAGGTCTTTTTCTTTACTTAATCGCCTCCCCTTCAATCTTTTATACCAATCTTCTTGGTTTGGAGGGGTAAGGAATATTAAAATGGAGTGAGGAAAAAGTGTTTTTATTTTTTCCGCACCTTGCACATCTAATCGGAAGATAATATCTTTTTTAGATTCGATAGCTTTCCTAACTTCAGATTTAGGTGGTCCCTTGTAATCTTGATATACCTTAGAATATTCAATGAGTTCGTCGTTAAGGATCATTTCCTCAAATTTTTTCTTAGAAACAAAGAAATAATCGATACCTTCCACTTCACCAGGTCTGGGTTTTCGAGTGTTTGCAGTTACGACGTGATGAAGCGGCAGACCGCCATTTTTTAAAGCTCTTAAGACGGAATCTTTTCCAACACCTGACGGGCCTGAAATGACGATTATCAAAGGTGTGTCTTCTGATATCTGAAAATTTACTTCTGATTTTTTCAATTGGACCTTACCAATTTCAAGATTGATGTTGCTAGATTATAACGGATATCTATAGATGTAAAATTGGAGAAGCGACCAGCCATCTGTGACAAGAAAAATCAAAAGGTTCTTGCTGCTGTTCTTAATTGGGAGTAGTTATACATCCAGCTTATTTTTCTAATGAATGAGGCCAGGGACGCTTGCCTCCCGCGAAAAAGACGTACATCATCTCCGACTGGATCTTTCCCGGCTGCACTGAATGGTTCATCTGCATAAGCGCCATGAAAAGCAAAGTAGGCTTGATTTAATTTTCTAATTTGATATCCATTTTTCCAGAAGTACAACCGCTGTGATTCCATGAATTGTTCCGCCTTATCAATTTTTCCTTCGGCGAGCAAATCATCTACTTTAATTCTTGTCTGATACATTTCTTTTGAGAAATCGAAGCTCTGTAGTTGAACCGGTTTTTGGGTGGGGAATGAAGTTTGAAAAGTTCTGGGCAGAATTTGATTAAATTCGATAAGGTCAGTGTAAAAGGTTTCAATGACTGCCTGGCTGATCTCGCCGCCCCCGATATTTGCAGTTGTTTCGTTCATTGTACGCAGTATTGGGGACGAGGCATATCGAATTCCTAATGGACGTAAAGATAAATAATTGTGAATCCACTCGTGTGCGACGGTTTCAATTAAATACTTTAGATCCATGGTATTGATGACCATTGTTGGGTATGTGCCAATACCTCCAATAGGAACAACCAGCGCAGAATAATTCAGATTTTCTTCCACATCATTTTCCAGTTTGATAATTTCATTAAGTGTTATGTCTGATCTGAGTGAAATACTTTTTTCTTGTTTGATGGTTTCTCGGGGTGAAATAATTAATTGCTTGGGTAATTTTGTCGTCTGGAAAAGAATAGGCGGAAAAGGTGTTCCAATATCCGTAATGCCAAGTATTTCAAGTGTCTGGCTAATTTGATGTTGAAGGACAGACTCAGCAATGTGTTTTTGTATATCTAATAAGTAGGATATTTTATCCAATTCATTTTCAAGCTGAAAAGCTTTTTCTTCTGGCGAGGAAACTTGCGGATCGCTGTAGATTTCTGAGATCATCCTTTGTAATTCATTTGATGAATTTAATAGTCTGAAATAATCCCCAATGATTTTTCGCTGCTGGAAATTATTTAAATAATGCGCTGGTCCTATACTGAAAAGGGAAAATTTATCCCATCCAGCAGCAAGTTCCCATCCGATGTAATCAAATTCGAATGATCTGGTGTATCGGCGAATGCTATCCGAAGAAACAATTGGATACCAATTGCTGGTCGTGATGATTAAAGTGAGAATTATGAATGAAAGGATAAGTTTGGATACTCTTAGAATCAATTCTTTTTGCATTTCCGAAAATTATATCTTGAGGTGTGTCGAAAGGTGTAAAATATTAATGAATTGTATATAGGTTTTCGTATTGACAAAAGACGATAAAAGTTATATAAATTGTACGAAAGAATATTTTATATAAGTAAAAGGATAAAAAATGGCCAGACCAAAAAATTCACCAGAGAAAATTCAATTAATGCGTAATAAGATGATGGATGCAGTCATCGAATTGCTGGATACAGTTAGCCCAGTAAAAATAAGCATCCGAATGATCGCAGAAAAGATAGGTGTTTCGCATATGGTTTTTTACACATATTTTGAAAACCGTGAAGCGATTATGAACGCTCTCATTGACCGCCAACAAACGAGAATTGATCATCATTTTGAAGGGCTGTTAGAAAAAGCTCGCTCGGAGAAAGTTATTGAAGTTCTGAAGATGGTTCTGAGAGACTACTCAGTAACAGCGCACGAACATCCAAGAATCTATAGCTTATTCTGGCTGACTCCAAAAGAAGAAAGAAAAGGAAAAAAGAAGATTCATTCTTTCCGTCATCTGGAACCAAGCATGAGAAACATCTCACAATTGATTGAGCTCGGGATGGATAAAAATGAATTCATTTCACGTGACCCTAAACTTGCTGCGGCAACAGTGATGGCGATCATGAATGCGCCATTAATCCTTCATCTATGTGGTAAAAAACCAGCAGAATTCACATGTGAACAAATGCTGCGTGAAACTACAGCTGCTGTGTTTGCTTATCTGACCACAAATTACACATAGAAATCAATTCCAGATCTGATCCAATTAAAATGATTTGAACAATCAAAGATATTTGAGGTGTTTATGGTTAAGAGAGAGGAGAAAAAGTCAACTGATGAGGGAGCAGCCAAAATAAGTTTTTTAAATATGATTACGGCTTTATTTAAAAAACGCCCTTATCTTATGATAGGAGGTGGCTTTTTATTAATAACCATAACGGTTTTGCTAGTCAGTAAACTTAATTCGGCTAATGATGTTAATAATGAATTTCAAACTGAAATCATTGAACGTGGCGATCTGATCGCGATTGTTGGCGCGACTGGAATCGTTGAGCCGAATCAATCGGCTGAACTGAATTGGGAGACAACCGGGCGTGTAGAAAGTATATATGCTGTGCTAAATGACATGATTGAGCCGGGTGAGATATTGGCTAAATTAGCGGATAACACATTATCTCAATCCGTAATCCTCGCACAGGCCGATCTTGTTTCCGCGAAGCGCGAGCTGGAAGATTTAGTTAATTCAAATACAGAAAGCGCGTTGGCGTATGAAAATTTATTGGAATCAGAACAAAAACTGAGGGAAGCGGAAGAAGAACGGGATGATTGGAACTATAACAATGCAAGTGATGAAAGAATATATACTGCCCGATCTGATTTTCTAAACGCAGAAGAGAATCATAAAGCAGCGCAGCTTGTGTATGATAGTTTAGCTGATCTCGATGACGACGATCCACAGAAGTTAAATGCAATGGAATTTTTAGATGAAGAAAAGTTGAAGCGTGATAAGTCTTTGCGGACGTTGAATTATATTCTCGGTAAATCTTATGATCAACAGGTTGCAGAAAACTTTGCAGAGTATGATGTTGCCCTGGCACAATTACAAGATGCGCAAAGAGAGTGGGAGCGCGTGAAAGATGGACCTAATGCGGATGACATCAGTGTGGCTGAATCAAAGGTTGCTGCTGCAGAAGCGACAATATCACTCGGGAATATAGAAGCTCCATTCGGTGGAACCATTACCAGGGCGAATCCAAAGGTGGGCGATCAAGTAGTTGCTGGCAGCAGTGCTTTTCGGATTGATGATCTTTCGGAATTATTTGTGGAGGTAGAAATATCTGAGGTAGATATCAATCGAGTCTCAGTTGGGCAAAGAGCAGATCTTACTTTTGATGCAATTATCGGAGAAAATTTTTCTGGGAAAGTTATAGAAGTGTCTTCTGTTGGGAATGATACCGGAACTGGTGTTGACTTTCTAGTGACCTTACAAATAATAGATCCCACGGTGCTTGTTCGTCCTGGAATGACCGCGGCTGTGAATATTATTGTTAGTGAAATTGAAGACGTGTTATCAGTTCCTAATCGGGCAGTAAGGCTAAAAGAAGGACAACGAATAGTTTATATTTTAAGGGATGGAGAAATACAGGAAGTTGAGGTTGAATTTGGCTCTTCTTCTGATATTCATTCTGAGATTATTTCTGGGGATATCAAGGAAGGCGACCTGATTGTTCTAAATCCTCCAATGGAGTTCGTAACTAACGGGGGACCTCCGGCATTCGTGAGGTAGGGGATGGAAAAAAAAGATTATGTGATCCTCGCAAAGGAAATTACAAAGGTGTATCAAATGGGGGAAGTAAGAGTCAATGCTTTAGGCGGTGTATCAATAAAAATTGAACGCGGGGAGGTTGTCGCCATTATGGGGCCATCCGGTTCCGGAAAATCCACATTAATGAATATCATTGGCTGCCTGGACCGTCCCACATCAGGGGCATATTATTTGGACGGCCAGTTAGTATCAAATATGACTGATGATCAACTGGCGAGTGTCCGGAATAAAAAAGTTGGATTTGTTTTTCAGAATTTCAATTTATTGTCACGGTCAACTGCGTTAATTAATGTTGAATTACCTCTTCGCTATGCGGGAATAATTGAGGGAAGGCGGGAAAAAGCTGCCCAGGCATTAGAATCAGTTGGTTTGGGAGATCGATTAAACCATAAACCGACAGAACTTTCGGGTGGTCAGCAGCAAAGAGTGGCGATGGCGCGCGCTATTATTAATAACCCGTCAATAATTTTGGCAGATGAGCCTACTGGCAATCTTGACTCCAAGTCCGGGAAAGAGATAATGGATCTTCTGCTTAATATGAACAAGGAATTTGGAACAACTTTAATTGTTGTTACACATGATCCAAAGATTGCAAAACACACGGCAAGAGTGATTGAGCTTTATGATGGATTGGTGAAAGGAAAGAAAAGGAAATGAATCTCACCCAATCTATTCGAGAAGCATTAGAGAGTTTAGTTGCAAATAAATTACGGGCTGCATTAACAATCCTTGGAATTG
The DNA here is from genome assembly GCA_964540175.1 of uncultured Pelolinea sp. Taxonomy (GTDB): domain Bacteria; phylum Chloroflexota; class Anaerolineae; order Anaerolineales; family Anaerolineaceae; genus Pelolinea. Next base: position 6,027 of record CAZILY010000004.1, read on the forward strand.
TTATTGGAGTGGCAGCCGTTATCGCAATGTTGGCAGTTGGCGCAGGCGCTCAAGATACGATTGTTGGTTCGATAAGTGGAATCGGTACAAACCTTTTGTTTGTGTTCCAGGGTAATTTACAGCAAGATATCCGAAACGAACAGCCCTTAACTGTGGGTGACGTTTTAGCATTTTCTGATGTATTTCAAGCACCGCATATCGAGGCCGTAGCATCAACTGTTACCGGGAATGTAGGAATTGCTTATGAAGGGAAAACCACATCGGTTGAATTAAGGGGTGTCACACCAGAATTTGAATATGTGCGGAATTATGATCTGATAGAAGGCAGTTTTATTACAGATGATAATGTAAATGGTCGTGCATCGGTTGCCCTGCTTGGCCCGGAAGTTGCAGATAAATTATTTGGAAGAAGAGAATTCTTAACAGGTGAAACTATCCGTATTGATGGTCAACCTTTTCGCGTTATAGGTGTTCTTGACGCAAAAGGAGGTGGATCATTTGGCAGTCAGGATAACGTGGTTCTTGTCCCTATCACAACAGCAAGAGTTCGCTTATTGAATCGGGAGCGGGATCATGTGGATGTGGCATTTGTCCAGGCAATTGATGCGAAATCGGTTCCTTTAGTTTATGAGGAGATTGCTCAGATTTTACGAACCCGGCATCGAACTGAATTAGGTGCCGATGATTTTACAATTTTCACACAAGATGATTTTCTATCCCTTGCCGGAACCATTACGGATGTATTTACAATTTTCCTGGGTGGTATTGCTGCAATTTCTCTCTTAGTTGGTGGTATTGGCATTATGAATATTATGCTGGTCTCTGTTACAGAACGGACGAAAGAAATTGGTCTGCGGAAAGCTGTTGGGGCTAAGAAGTCGGATATCCTGATTCAATTTCTTACGGAATCCGTCTTATTAAGTTTGTTTGGCGGCATCATCGGAATAATATTTGGATGGGTCATCTCAGAAGTTGTGGGCAGAATAGCAGCAGCGAGTGGTACTCCGTTCTCCCCTGCGGTAGGATTAGATGCTATTCTTTTAGCAACTTTATTTTCAACAGCGGTTGGTTTGTTCTTCGGGATCTATCCGGCGAACCGTGCCGCAAGCCTTGAGCCAGTTGAAGCGCTCAGGTATGAATAGAAAATATTAAAGATACTGTTCTATTTGCTGGAATCTTGCACATAGCATGATGACAAGTGCCAAATGATGGAAAAATGGGATAATTGGACACTCAAAAAATAGGAACAATTCACTTAGAATATATTTATTCTTGAATACAGGAGGTACTTAAAATGAGTTCTTGGAGAATATTACTGACAGATGGTTTACAAAAAGCGGGCAAGGAAATACTTGATCTTGCAGCTTCTGTTGATGACCGTAAAGGTATAAATGCTGAAGAATTGTTATTGGAGATAAATAATTATGATGCGGTAATAGTTCGGGGGCGGACAAAGATGACGGACGTGGTTATTGCGCAAGCAAAAAAATTAAAAGTGATAGGACGCTGTGGTGTTGGGGTTGATAATATTGACCTGCAAGCAGCTAAAGAAAATGGGATAACAGTTGTTAATGCTCCTGCAGCTACAACCGTATCTGTTGCAGAGCTGACGATGGGATTGATATTTGCATTAGCCAGAGAAATTCCTCGGGCAGACGCGGGAATGAAAAGGGGTGAATGGCTTAAAAAAGGACTTGTTGGGGTTGAATTGGACAAGAAATCTCTTGGCATCATCGGCTACGGGCGAATTGGCTCAAGGATAGGAAAAATAGCCGTTTCTGCTGGTATGCGGATCAATGCATTTGATCTTTTCTTATCCCCAGAAACCACGCAGGTTAATGGAGGAGCACTCCTGCCGTTTGATGAGGTGATTAAGAAGTCAGATTTTATTACCATTCATACCCCATTGACAGAAACAACCAGAAATCTTATCAATGATGAAGTAATTTCGAAAATGAAGGATGGTGTCTTCATAATTTGTGCTGCCCGCGGAGGAATTATTGATGAGAAAGCGTTATTGGATGGATTGAAATCGGGTAAAGTTGCTGGAGCGGCGTTGGATGTGTATGCGAGCGAACCACCCACAAACCAGGAACTGATCAGCCATCCTAAAGTAATTTCTACCCCCCACATCGCTGGTCAAACTGCGGATGCTCAAAAACAGGCATCCATTGATATATCCACAGAGATTTTGGCTGGCCTAAAAGGTGAGAAATTACGATGGAAGATTGTTTGAAGAATTAAGGAGAACTTTATGATAGAAAAGATGAATTTGTTAAAGACGAAATTAGCAGAGCTCGCAGATTTGCGTGCAGCCAGCGCTGTTTTAGGATGGGACCAATTGGTCAATATGCCTGAAGGTGCAGCAGTTGATCGCGGAGAGCAGATAGCAACAATTGAAAAAATACAGCATATAAAATCCACCTCAGATGAACTGGGAATATTGCTTGACGACTTAACTGAATATGCAAAACAGTTAGATCCTGATTCTGATGATGCGCGATTGGTAAAAGTGGCGAAAAGAGATTTCGACAAGCAGTCCAAAATACCTACTGAATATATTGCGGATTTCGCCCGCGAAACAACTGTGGCTCAATCTGTTTGGGAGAAGGCAAAAGGCACCTCTGATTTTGCGATGTTCCAACCCAATCTGGAACGCCTTGTTGATCTTAGGCGGGAATACGCTGATTTCTTTAAACCCTGGGATCATGTATATGATCCACTTTTGGATGATTTTGAACCCGGAATGAAAACCAGTGAAATCCAAGAAATTTTTACTGCCCTTCGCCCAAAGCAGGTTGAATTGATAAAGGCAATTAGTGAAAAAGAAAAAGTTGACCGATCTTTCCTTTATTTAGATTACCCGGAAAAAAATCAATGGGAGTTTGGAGAGGAAGTAATTACAAAGTTTGGTTATGATTGGAAGCATGGACGCCAGGATAAATCTGCTCATCCATTTACCACAAGCTTCGGAATTAATGATGTTAGGATTACCACTCGTGTAAAAGAAGGTTATTTGCCAACAGCTATGTTTGGTACATTCCACGAATGTGGTCATGCACTTTACGAAATGGGTATCGCCCAGAACCTAAATCGTTCTCCTTTAGCTGATGGAGCTTCAATGGCGGTACATGAATCACAATCTCGTATGTGGGAAAATTTAATTGGCAGATCGAAACAGTTTTGGATCTATTTTTACCCTCGATTACAAGAGCTTTTCCCCAGTCAATTAGGGAATGTCAGCTTAGAAAAATTTTATCGTGGAATTAATGCGGTTGAGCCTTCCTTAGTACGAGTGGAAGCCGATGAGGCAACTTATAACCTGCATATAATGCTTAGGATGGAATTAGAAATTGCTTTGATGGAAGGAAGCATGGCGGTGAAGAATGCTCCGGATGCATGGAATCAGAAATTTGAAGAATATTTAGGGATTGTCCCGACCAATGATGCCGAAGGAATTTTGCAAGATGTGCATTGGTCTTTTGGTGGGTTTGGTTATTTCCCAACGTATGCTTTGGGTAACCTGGTCTCCGCGCAATTATGGGAGAAAATGTCTGAGGAGATTAAGGATATAGACGGGGTAATTGAGAATGCTGAGTTTGAGGTTATCTTGGCCTGGCTGCGTGAAAATGTTCATATTCACGGGGCAAAATATGAACCTCAAGAACTTGTTAAAAAAATAACGGGTTCAAAAATTAATCCAGAACCATTCATGAAATATCTTAATAGTAAATTTGGTGAAATTTATGATTTGTAATTGAAACAAACCCTGAATCTAAAAACCCCTGGGATATTCCCCGGGGTTTTCTTTATTAAAAGCGAAGAGACTTCTCAAAAATTTACAGAAATAGTCTTATATATCATTAATACTTTGTTTAACCTTTTTAACATAATATGTAATTAATACGGAGGTATTTATGAAAAAACAAATTTGGATAGTTAGCCTATTAGTATTTACAGCGATTATGGTATCTGCCTGCAGTGCCTCAAGTAAACCTGCTGAGCAGCCAATGGCTGTTGAGCAGCTCCCTGTAGAGAAAAACGAGAATATAAGTGCGCAAACTGAAAGCGAGCCTGGTTTGTCGGAACAACCTGAGCTTTCTTTCCCCGTTTGGTATTCTACGCCATTAACAGACGTGAATACAGGGGAGGTTTTTTCCGTTGAGGAAAATCTTGGAAAAGTAATCCTGGTTGAGACTTTAGCAACCTGGTGCTCAAACTGTTATAAACAGCAGACTGAGGTTGCCAGATTTCATGATCTTCTGGGCGAGCGGAATGATTTTATAAGTCTTGGTATTGATATTGATCCCAATGAAGATATTCTCCTTTTGACAGATTATGTACGTAAAAACGGATTTGATTGGTTGTATGCGGTTGCTAATGTGGAAATAATTGATGAAATTAGTTTGCTCTATGGTCCTCAATTTCTTAATCCACCATCTACACCGATGCTAATAATTGATAGAAATGGGGCAGCCCACCCATTAAATTTTGGTATCAAGAACGCAGAAGAATTATTGAATAGCGTACTTCAATATTTAGAAGAAAGTGTCGAATGATGTCCTTAAGTAATATTTTGACATCGATTGGAATAGGATTATTAGCAACGACAAGCCCGTGTGTTTTTCCTCTTTACCCGGGCTATTTGGCATATCTTAGCGCAAGTGGGGAGAAAAATGGATCAAAGAAGAAGCATCAATACTTCTTGGGTTTCTTTGTTTTGCTTGGTGTCCTGGTGATGATGCTTGTTTTGGGAGCAGGAATTTCTTTGCTTTCTTTATCTATTGGTAGAGCTCTGTCTGTGATCGTTCCTGTGGCAGATGGGATCCTGATCGTGTTAGGGTTATTATTGCTATTCAACCGTAATCCTTTCAAGCAGCTTCCTCAGATAAAAATACCATTAATGTCCCATCCTTATGCGAATGCGTTCTTATATGGATTACTTTATGGCCCTATTGCACTGCCTTGCTCTGGACCTTTGGTAGTTTCAATTTTTGCTATAAGTTTGCAAAGCACTGCATTTCTGGCGCGTTTAGGGACGTTCTTGTGGTTCGGGTTAGGGTTTGGGTTGCCGTTATTCGTTTTATCTTTTATGGGAGGTGCTCTCCAAAAACCGATTACCCGGTTTTTTGCCCGGCATTCACGGTGGGTTAATCTATTTAGTGGGCTGCTGATTGTTGGATTGGGTGTATATGATTTGTGGGTAAATTGGAGATTTATCGTTGCGGGCTTGGGTTTTTAAAGAGTTTTATAATCAAACGTTGAAGTGCGGTTTCATTCGCACTTCTTTCCCATATTAGAAAGCAAGTCCTGCCTGGTAAAAAGCAGGATCAGTGGGGGTTTTTCCACTTGGATCCCAAACATACACCCAATCGCCAACAATTGCCCAATCAAACAGCCAATGTGCGTCAGCAATAGACTGGTTCACGCAACCATGCGAAAGCTCATATCCGAATAATGCTCGCCAATATGCGCCATGTAGTGCACGTGGACCATCATAATACATTGTCCAGGGAACATTCTCCAATAAGTAATAATCTACTTTCCCGGTTTCAAATGCCCCTGTCATTGTCTCGAGTTCAATTTTTTCTTGAATTTGGAATAGGCCTGGTTGTGTATAGTACGGATCATATCCTGACCCAATGAGTGTTGCAAATATCAACCTGTTATTTTCATAGACAGTTAAGGTTTGCTCATAAAGATTAATTTCAATCCAGCGTCCATTTTCAATTCCTTCTGGAGGGGATAATCGTGGTGAGACAACTCTTATTACGCGTCGTTCTACCCACTTTCCCAATCCGATCATATACCAGGTGATTCCCTCCGCTTCAACCTGGTCATATACCTGTACAATAGTTTCACGAATTAAATTTTCATTCACAAATGAAGCGGTATAGCTCGGTTCACGGCGTGGATTTGCAAGATCAACGATCCACCCAAAATCATTCTCCGGAAGCCGATCAAACAATAATCCTTGAAAGGAAGAGTAATTGGTGGGTGAAGCCCGAATCCATTCTCCGCGTTCGTTATATACATATGGATTGCCTTCATAATATGAAACGTTCTCGTAGGCTACATACAAAGTTTCACCAATTGGAAGCGTACTCAACGCTCCCCAACCCTGAATGGCTGATTCGATATTTGGATAGTACGCTGCTTGTGTACCTGGAGGTAAATTTAATTTTGCGTACTTTTGGTCAAGTTCGAGATAATTTTTATCGGGATGAAAAGCTGGAAGTGGTTTCAGCGGAAGGGTTAATCCGATCTTTGCCCAAGCTGTTAATGTTTGAGATGGTCCCATAAGCAGACAGTCAGCAGGAGGGATCAAATAGATGTCTGGCGCACAAATCGGCATTCCTTCAAAAGTTTCTTCGTAGGGGGAGGTAAAAGGTTCGTCTGTGTCCTGTGCGTAAATGGCAGTAATATTTATGAAGAGTAATCTAATGAATAAAGTAGTTGTAATTAACCACCGAAGCTGATTTCGCATATTTTCCTTGTAGATGAAACAATAGGGCTAATTGTAATTGATTATTTTTTGATCAAATATGCTGTTTTCATTATGCTATAATGCTTTGAACTTCATCACTCCCATTTGGTAACCATTATGCGATTTTTAATTACAGGTGCGGCTGGATTTTTAGGGGCTCCCCTTGCAAACAGTTTAGTTGCAGATGGGCATCGTGTGGTAGGTTTGGATGACCTTTCAACGGGGGATCCTCAACGGTTATCGCCAGAAGTGCACTTGGTTCGCGGAGATGTCAATGATCGGCCAAAGCTTTGGTCACTGCTTCAGGATGTGGATTGTGTATATCATCTAGCAGCCCGCGTGATCGTTCCAGAATCTGTGTTATATCCAAGGGAGTACAACCTGGTCAATGTTGGTGGAACTGTAACGCTGATGGAAGCTATGAGAGATGTGGGAGTGAAACGTGTGATTCTAATCTCGTCAGGAACAATTTACGGGAATCAAAGGAATCAACCGATGAAGGAAAGCTGTCGTTCTAACCCCCGTTCTCCGTACGCGGTTTCAAAATTGTCTGCGGAGTATTACGTGCGTACTATAGGAGATCTTTGGGGAATCGAAACAGTTTGTTTGCGAGTATTCAACGCATATGGTCCTGGTCAGCCTTTACCCCCATCCCACCCGCCTGTAATACCATACTGCTTACGGCAGGCAATGGATAATGGCACAATTGTTATTCACGGGAATGGTGAACAAACTCGGGATTATGTGTTTATTGAAGATGTGGTTGACGCAATGGTTGCAGCTTCTTTTGCGGAAAAGATTAACCGGCTAATTATCAATGTGGGGAGCGGCAAAGAAACGTCTGTTAATGAAATTGTGAAAACAGTGATTAATTTAACGGGAACCAAGCCTGAGATTGTAGTGAATAAATCGCATGACAGCGGGCCTTCAAGAATGTGTGCTGATCTGGCACTGGCAACAAAAAAGTTGGGGTATCATCCGAAGGTCAATTTAAAAGAAGGGCTCATTCATATTATCGAGAATGATATGCGGTTCATTAGAAAATAAAGATAGTTAATATTAATTCCCATGAGTAATGAAAATAAATTTAATCTTGATGAATCCCTGGTTACTGTTTCCCGCAGGAAGATATTTTGTAAAAAAGAGGTTTTTTCTTCGTGGAATACCCCGCAGCTTGCTGCGTTGATAGAAATTTTGAAGATTTTGCCAATTTATTTAACTATGCCGGCTTTTTCTTACTCGTTTTGGAAAAAAGTGGAACATAGGTTGTTCAACGAAGACAAATGGGGGATGTTTGGATTGATAGTTCTTGAAAAAGGTTAGACAAATTTCAATCGTTTTGCGGCGAATATTACCATTTTTAGCAGTAACCAGCCGTGCTTCCAACGTTGAATATTTGTTTCACCATAAACTCTTTCGCTGTATCTGATTGGCATGTCGACAATCTTTAAGTTCAATTTTGCTGCCCCAAACAATAGATCGAAGTCACCGAAAGGGTCAAAATCCCCAAAGTAATCACGGTTGGCAGCAATTTCTTCGTAATCACTTTTCCAAAGGATTTTTGTCCCACATAATGAATCTTTGATTGGCTGACCAAGTAAAAACGTAAAAACCATACTAAAGAATTTGTTTCCAATGAAATTAAAGAAACGCATGGCGTCCTTTTCCATTGGGTAAACAAGACGAACGCCATTTATAAAATCGCCAATCCCATTAACAAGAGCGTCATAGAACCTGGGTAAGTTTTCTGGGGGCATGGTAAGGTCCGCGTCTAAAATCATCAAGATATCCCCAACTGCTTTTGAGAACCCAAATCTCACTGCGTCCCCTTTTCCTTTGCCTTGTTGTGTATAACAAGATGACCTGACTTGAGGGTGAAGCTTAATCTGCTTACTGATTTCTTCAAGGGTATTGTCAGTTGAATGTCCTTCAACAAAAATCAACTCATAATCCTTAAATATCTTTGGAATTCTTTTAAAAACGGGTTTGATATTGCCGGCTTCATTTCTTGTAGGGACGATGATGGAAATTGAGGGGTTTCTTGATTGGTTTTGAACCACGGGTTTTAAGCGGGCAACCATGAAATTAGTCATTGCAAAATGTTTAAATGGCCAGAATCTGACTAAAAACTTATTTAAAAATGGGGTTATTATTGGTATCGCGAACGGGATTAAAACTTCTTCCCATGATTTAATCACTTCAAATCCAGCGAGGTCTAACAGGTTTTCAGCATCTTTCACGGTTAACCAATTCTGCACTAAATTGGGTTTGGCGAGATGTAATATTTCCGCAATTTTCAGCGGAAATTCCCATAAACGATTATAAAAATTGACAATTAATCGCCCATCATATTTAAGAACTTTTGAAATATTCTCAAGGGTAGATTGTACATCCCAAAGATCATTGACTGTGTCAGACATAACTACAGAATCAAATTTCTCGTTGAGCTTAAATTCAACCGCGTCCATTTGGATGAAATCGAAATTTGGATGTAATTCTTTCGCAAGCTCAATCATATTGCCCGAAAAATCAATCCCCACTCCTTTTTTTGGATTTAAAAATGAGAGTAATTTTCCGGTTCCAGTGCCGATATCAAGAATAGATTGGCCAGAAGGTATATTGAATCGATAAACTTCACTAACGCGGGTATTGTAATATTTTCCCCAACCTTGCCAAGTCCTCAACTTTTTCGCGACTTTATCCCAGTGGGCTGTGTGTATTTTATTGTAATTTTCCATTTTTTATTGGGCGATAAGAACAATACATAGTATAACATTTTTATAAAAAAGGCATTTCCTTGACCTAAAATACAGTCGGGTTTATAATTCAACAATTGAATATTGAACCTATGGATAAGCAATTTACTCCTTCTGACGCCGATCTGACGATATTAGAGCATATCGAAAAAGAACCGGATACCACTCAAGCTTCTCTTGCAGAACGCTTGGGTGTTGCTGTAGGAACGATCAACTGGCATTTAAAGCGTTTGATCGAAAAAGGATATATCAAGGTTAAGCGGGCAGAAAGAAAAAAATTACTATATCTTATTACTCCTGAAGGTATTTCCCTCAGAGCGAAATTGCTTGTCGATTTCATCCAATCGTCTATGGAGATGTATCGACTTGTTCGAGCTCGGTCGATAAAAGCAATTGTTGATTTACAGCAAGAAGGGTGGGATCATGTGCGAATAGAAGGGGAAGGGGAAATAACAGAAATATTAAAACTTACATGCTTGGAGCATGGGTTACTAATTAGCAATGATAAACATTATCCAAAATTCAAAGTGGTAGGGTTAAAAATATTTACAGAAAGAAAGGATGACTAATATCAGATGAACAAGGAAAATTTTTGGCAATCGAAGCGTGTATGTGTTACCGGTGGAGCGGGGTTTCTGGGGAAAGTAGTTGTGCGTAAATTACAAGAGCGTGGCGTGGAAGATGTTTTTATTCCACAGATTGAGGACTACAACCTGGTTGATTTGAGAGACATTAATCGGATGCTGGCAGATGCTAAAGCAGATTTAATTATCCATTTAGCCGCGCAAGTTGGTGGAATAGGAGCGAATCTAGAACATCCGGCAGAATTTTTCTATAACAATTTAATGATGGGTGTCCAGCTGATACATAGGGCATGGGAAACTGGTGTGGGGAAATTTGTTGCGATAGGCACGATTTGCGCGTATCCAAAGTTCACGCCAGTTCCTTTCAAAGAGGAAAATTTATGGGATGGTTATCCGGAGGAAACTAATGCGCCTTATGGCTTAGCGAAAAAAATGCTGTTAGTTCAAGCGCAATCATACAGACAACAGTATGGGTATAACGCGTTGTTCCTTCTACCGGTAAATTTGTATGGGCCGGGTGATAATTTCAATCCGCAGTCATCTCATGTAATTCCTGCACTTATTAGAAAATGTATAGAAGCCCAGGAAGCTGGACGGGATGAGATAGTTGTTTGGGGAGATGGGTCACCTACGCGGGAATTCTTATACGTGGAAGATGCCGCAGAAGGGATTCTACTGGCATCTGAGAAATACAATGAGTCTGACCCTGTGAATCTTGGAGCAGGATCTGAGATTAGCATCAAAGATTTGGTAGAAATAATCGCAAATAAAACGGGTTTCTCCGGTAAATTGGTATGGGATACAACAAAGCCAAATGGTCAACCCCGCCGTAAATTAGATACAGCGCGTGCGTATCAGCGCTTTGGTTTTAAAGCCCAAATGTCCTTTGAAGAAGGGATGGGCCATACAATCAAGTGGTTTCGAGAGAATAGGGCAAGAATTTCCTAATTATGGACCAAAAAGACAGAGAAACAAAATCAATACTTAAGCCATCAAGTGGATGGGCGGCGTTGAATTTGCGGGATTTGTGGTTATACCGTGAGTTGATCTTTTTCATGACTTGGCGCGATTTAAAGGTGCGCTACAAACAGACGTTATTAGGGGCAAGCTGGGCAATTTTACAGCCATTCCTGACCATGGTTGTTTTTAGCATTTTCTTTGGTAATCTTGCGAAAGTACCCTCTGATGGAGTTCCATATCCCATTTTTTCTTATACCGCATTAATTCCCTGGACATTATTTTCGAAAGCTCTTCAGGATGCGAGCAGGTCATTGGTTTCTAACAGCCATATGATCACAAAAGTATATTTTCCGCGAATGGTTTTGCCGCTATCATCAGTGTTGGCTGGCGTGGTTGATTTCTTGATTGCATTTGTTGTTTTGCTTGGAATGATGTTTTTTTATAAAATACCTCCGACCGCAAAAGTCTGGCTGCTTCCTCTTTTTCTACTGATGGCTTTGGTAACGGCAGTGGGGGTTGGGTTATGGCTTTCCGCTTTGAATGTTCTTTTCAGAGACATCAATTATGTGCTTCCATTCCTGACTCAATTTTGGATGTATCTTACACCGATTGCTTACCCAACGAGTTTGATCCCATCTGAATGGCAGATATTCTATGCTTTGAATCCGATGACTGGGGTTGTTGACGGTTTCCGATGGGCGTTATTGGGCACAGGTGAACCCCCGGGAATTACAATGCTTGTTTCCAGTATTGTCGCAGTGGTTTTACTCATTAGTGGGTTGTTCTATTTCAGGCGAATGGAGCGGCTTTTTGCCGATATGGTGTAAAACATGGAGCAAAAAGAATAATGGGAAAAACAGCGATCAAAGTAAACAATCTTGGCAAGAAATATTCTATCGGGAGTTCCGTAAATGCATATCGCACATTACGCGAAATTATTTCAGAACGATTTGCCATAAAAAAACAAGAGCCACAAACTTCAGACATGCTCCCTGAATTTATATGGGCGTTAAAGAACATGTCATTCGAAGTAAAAAAAGGAGAAGTTCTTGGTATTGTTGGAAGGAATGGGGCTGGGAAAAGCACCTTATTAAAAGTGCTTTCTCGGGTTACAGAGCCAACCGAGGGAACAGTGGAAATACACGGACGGGTTGGTTCTCTATTAGAAGTTGGCACAGGATTTCATCCTGAATTAACAGGTAGAGAAAATATATTCTTAAACGGTGCCATATTGGGGATGAAGAGAAAAGAAATTGTAAGTAGATTTGACGAGATCGTTTCGTTCTCGGAAGTGGAAAAATTTATTGACACACCTGTAAAACGATATTCAAGCGGAATGTATTTGCGATTGGCTTTTGCAGTTGCTGCGCACTTAGAACCAGAAATTTTGGTTGTTGATGAAGTACTTGCTGTGGGGGATGCGGAATTTCAGAGGAAGTGTCTCGGAAAAATGAGTGATGTAGCAAAGCAGGGGCAAACAGTCCTGTTCGTCAGCCATAATATGTCTGCGATCCTACGCCTGACGCAAGAAACGCTGGTCATTGATGAAGGAAGCCTTCTCTTGCGAGCACCAACAGCCGAAGCGGTGGATTATTACTTGTCACGTGGACTTACCCAGGAAGGTCAGCGTATTTGGCATCCAGAAGAATTTAAACAGAAAAGTCCTTTTGTTCCTGTAGCAATACGAGTTATAGATAAAAATGGGCATGTGGTTGAGCCGGTTAGATCAACAGAACAATTTTTTATTGAATTAGAGTATTCTGTGAAAAAACCGATAAAAGGATTACGTGTAGGAATTTACCTAACTACCTCACATGGTGAATATGTCTTCACTTCTTTTGATACGGACGATCCAGAAAAATTTGAATCACATGCTGTCAGAAAAGCGGGTGTATATCGCAGCCGAGTTAAAATTCCGGCGAATATGTTGAATGGAGGACGGTATGTCTTGGGTGTAAATGCCAGCTCCTACCGCATAAAAACACATTTTCAAGATGAACAGGCATTAGCTTTTAACGTTGACCCTTCCGGGGCACCGGGAACGCAATGGCCTGAATCACGGCTTGGGCCAATTCGCCCTGCCTTAGAATGGGAGATCAAGAAGATTTAAAATGCCAATAAATAACAAGAAACCATCGAAGACTTTAGCAAAGAACCTTATTAAATCTGTACTTGGGCAAGTTCCTTTCACTGCGGAAATATATTGGTTGATACGCCATCGGGACAAATCGTTAAATAGCCGTTTTTCACTAAAGAAACTAGAAGATAATATTCCTTCCATTTGTTCACAGGTTAAACAAATCCATACAATTAAAAAAGGAGAAGAAAAAAAAGTTTTTATTTTCGCGTCTCTTCATTATTGGATTGAGCATGCGGCAGTTACCGGGTTTGTTTTAAGTGGGATGGGTCACAAAGTAACACTTGGCTATTTTCCTTACCATGATTGGCTGAATGAAATAAACAAATTTGATTTGCGCAGACAAAATCTTTACGCACGGAATGTTTTAAAAAAGACCGAGCCATTCTTGCAAACTATTTCCTTTCTTGATCTGCATGCTGGATATAAGGTCCTACCCAAACCTCTTAAGAAAAAAATTGAAGAAGTGTCGCATTACGACGTGATGTACAGTCTGCAAATTGAAAATGTGGATGAAAGCAGTGAAATTTATAAATTGCGCTACAAACGTAACATGCGTGCTGCGAGGGCCGCATATGAATGGTTTAATTCAAATAAGCCCGATGTTGTTATTACTCCAAATGGGACTATTCAAGAATTTGGTGTGATCTATGAGGTAGCTCGTTTTCTTGATATTGAAACAGTCACCTATGAATTTGGCGACCAGAGGCAGCGTATTTGGATTGCCCAAAATGCGAAGGTAATGCAGCAGGAAACACAAGATATGTGGGAGGCATATAAAGATATCCCTCTTACTCGAACAGAAAAGAATAAAATAAGAGCATTATTTGAAGCACGCCGAAAAGCATCGGTTTGGAAGAATTTTTCCCGATTATGGCAACGAGTACCAGCACAGGGAGTTGAAATTGCGCGTAATGCATTAGGCTTGGATGAACGTCCGGTAGTTCTTTTGGCGACAAATGTGCTTGGGGATAGCCTTACCCTTGGACGAGAAAAATTTTCACAATCAATGGAAGAATGGCTTGAAAGGACTTTGCAATATTTCATTGGAAAACCTGAAGTGCAGTTGGTGATAAGAGTGCATCCTGGAGAGGTGTTAATTCACGGGCAATCAATGGTGGATGTCATTAATCGAGTTCTGCCGTCCCTGCCTGAACATATCCATGTAATAGGTCCGGAAGAAAAGGTCAATACATATGATCTGATCGCCGCAGCAAATCTTGGGCTCGTTTATACAACAACAGTGGGATTAGAAATGGCAATGAGCGGTGTACCCGTGATTGTTGCTGGAGAAACGCATTATGGAAATCACGGATTTACGATAAATCCAGAAGGATGGGTAAAATATTACAAAACAATCAAAGCTGTTCTTGAAGATCTTTCTGCTTATCAAATGGAAAAGGAGCAGATTAAATTAGCCTGGGCATATGCTTATAGATTTTTCTTTGATTTTCCACTTTCATACCCATATCATTTAGTGAATTTATGGGATGATTATCGATCGCAACCAATCGAGGAGATTTTCCGCTCGAAAAAATGGTCTGAATATAAAAAAGTATTTCAATATTTAGCAGGGGAAAAGATCGATTGGAAGGCACTTAAGCAGAAAAAATAGGGTACATGTATGAATAATCAAGGTACCAAACAAGATGTAAGAAGATTTTATGACCAGATCGGTTGGCGGAAAGTTAGTGAAGGAACCTATCAGAATGCCCAATATGAGGATCTGCGCCCCGTTTCTCAAAGGTATATACATAAATGCCATTTACGAGTGAATCGCTATCTTAAACCCACAGGAAAATTCCTTCTTGATGCTGGTTCAGGTCCAATTCAATACCCAGAATATCTTACATATTCAAAAGGGTATCAATATCGGGTTTGCCTGGATATTTCTATTGTTGCTCTGGAAGAAGCCCGGGATCGCATTGACAATAGCCATGGCTTATTTATTGTAGCAGATGTAGTAAATTTACCTTTTAAGGATGAAATTTTTGAAGGAATTGTTTCCATGCATACTCTTCATCATCTAACAGTTACGGATTATGTTCCAGCGTATGAGAACTTAAAACGTGTAATGAAGAAAAATTGTACTGCTGTGGTTGTTAATGGGTGGAGTGAATCTAAATTAATGAGCTGTTTCAATAAACCAATTATTGTTATGGAGAAATTATTCCATAAACTTACCCCTTCTTTTGAAAAGATAGGGAAGAAAAATACTGGGGAGATTTCCAAGAAACCGAAGGGTACATTTGTACACAAATTAAATGCGCAGGGACTGCGGGATTTACTTGGTACTGATTTTCCAATATCAATTGGTGTATGGCGCAGTGTCAGTGTCCGTTTTTTGCGAGCGATGATCCACCCATTTCTATTTGGTCGATTTTTGTTATGGATATTGTTTAGACTCGAAGAACTGTTCCCAGCGTTCTTTGGCGAAAAAGGTCAATATCCTTTAATAACTTTTTCTAAGTAGTTGTGATGGCATACAAAAAAACTAACGTAAGGAAGGTGTTATGGACTGGAAAAACAAAGTCATATTAGTTACAGGGGGAACAGGTTCCTTTGGCAAGAAATTTATTGAAATCATGTTGAAAGAATACACTCCAGCGAAATTGATCGTATTCAGCAGAGATGAACAAAAACAACATGAAATGCGCCAGATGGGCTTTTTACATGAGAATCTACGGTATTTTATTGGCGATGTACGGGATTATGATCGTCTGCGTCGAGCTTTTTATGGTGTGGATTTTGTGATTCATGCCGCTGCTTTAAAGCAAGTACCTGCATGTGAATATAACCCGATGGAAGCAGTTAAAACAAATATTCTTGGGAGCAGCAATGTAATCGATGCAGCGTTGGACGCGAAAGTGGATCGTGTGGTTGCACTTAGCACAGATAAAGCGGTAAACCCTATTAACCTTTATGGGGCAACAAAGTTGGCAGCAGAAAAATTATTTGTGCAAAGTAATGCATATGCTGGAGGAAAAACAACCCGCTTTAGTTGTGTACGTTATGGGAATGTTGTTGGCAGCCGCGGGAGTGTGGTTCCGTTATTCATTCGTCAGCGAAAGAAAGGTGTGGTTACTGTTACGGATGAGCGGATGACACGATTTTGGATTTCTCTCAATCAGGGTGTGCGTTTTGTGATCCGATGTTTAGAAGAGATGCATGGTGGGGAGGTTTTTGTACCAAAAATACCAAGTATGGCGGTTTCTGACCTAGCGAAAGCGATGGCTCCAAAGGCGGAAATAAAATACATCGGCATTCGCCCAGGCGAAAAATTGCATGAAGTATTAATCTCTAAGGATGAGGCAAGAACAGTCATAGAGCTAGATGACATGTATGTTGTTCAACCAGCGGAAGCATTTTGGTTTGGTCGTGAATGGGAGTCGATCGGGAAGACATTACCCGATAATTTCAGGTATGTGAGCAATAGAAATGATGATTGGCTTACGGTAGAGCAAATCCAAGAGATTGTTAAGCCAATCGAAGAGGCATATAAACCGTAAGGAGTTAATGTGCGCATCTTAGTTACAGGTGCTTCAGGACTTTTGGGTTTGAACCTTTGTCTGGAGAAGGCGAAGGAACATGATATATATGGGATTGTGCATCAAACCCAACTTGCCAATCCACCATTTGTACTTATCAGACAGGATCTCACGAATAGAAATGTACTTAGCGAGTTATTTGATCATATTCAACCGGAACTGGTTGTGAATTGTGCCGCAATGGCAAATGTGGATCAGTGCGAGGAGCATCCTATCCAGGCAGCAAAAATAAATACTGAAGTTCCTGTTAATCTCGCGAAAATTTGTGCAGAGCGTGAGCTACCCTTCATTCATGTTTCAACGGATGCCGTTTTTGATGGTGAAAAGGGTGATTATAAGGAAACTGATATTCCCAACCCCCTATCAATTTATGCCAAAACAAAACTTGAAGGTGAGAAGCGAGTTCTTGATGTAAATCAACAGGCGTTAATCGCACGCGTAAATTTTTTTGGTTTCAGTATTAATGGAAAAAGAAGTTTGGCAGAATTTTTTCTTAGAAATTTAATTTCCGGAAAGAGAATCTACGGGTTTACCGATATTCTGTTTTCTCCAATGTACGTGAATGATTTGGTTAAAATTTTATTCACAATGATTAAAAAGAAATTATCTGGCATTTATCATATTGTCAGTCCTGATCATTTGAGCAAATATGATTTTGGTATGTTGATCAGTGAGAAATTCAATTTAGATGGGTCATTGATTTCGCCTGAGTCTTACCTGAAGGGAGGCTTGATAGCCAAGAGGTCGCCAAATTTATTTTTAGATGTTAGCAAACTATTATCCACTGGCATAGAGATTCCGAATGTTGCTTTAGCTGTAGATCATTTTTACTCAGCTTATACTGATGGCTATTCGGATCGAATTCAATCTTTCTGTAGGGTAGATTAGTAATTGGAGGATATGTGAATATCAAAATTGGAAAAAGAAAAATTGGGCTAACCTGTCCCGTGTATTTTATTGCGGATATCGCCGCGAATCATGATGGGGATTTGGAGCGGGCGAAAAAATTGATTCATCTAGCTAAAAAGGCAGGCGCAGATGCGGCAAAATTCCAGAATTTTTCTGCAGAAAAAATCGTGTCAGATTATGGATTTAAGAATTTGGGAGGACAACAATCCCATCAATCGAAGTGGAAAAGATCTGTGCTTGAAGTCTACCAGGATGCATCAGTCTCTTTTGATTGGACACCGATCTTAAAAAGGGAATGTGACAAAATCGGCATCGATTATTTTTCTTCCCCATATGATTTTGAGGCGATTGATTATCTTGATGAATTCATGCTGGCTTATAAGGTCGGCTCTGGCGAGATTGATTGGATTGAAGCGTTAGAGAGAATGGCCGCAAAAGGGAAACCAATAATTCTTGCAACGGGTGCGGCAGTAATAGGTGAAGTTCAGCGAGCAGTTCATGCGATCCTGAAGATAAATAAACAATTAGTTTTGATGCAGTGTAATACAAATTACACTGCCAGCGAAGAGAACTTCAATCATATCAACTTGAATGTGCTAAAAACCTATGAGATCATGTTCCCCGATGTTGTTCTTGGTTTATCTGACCACACTTCCGGTCATGCGACAGTTTTGGGCGCGGTGGCTTTAGGTGCACGTGTTGTTGAAAAACATTTTACTGATGACACATCGCGGGAAGGACCTGACCATAAATTTGCGATGGACCCGGCAATGTGGGAGGCAATGGTAAGGAATACTCGCCAGCTGGAAAGAGCATTGGGATCGGCAGATAAGCAAGTAGCTGATAACGAAAAAGAAACTGTGATCATTCAGCGGCGGTGCTTGCGGGCAGCACAAGACTTAAAAGCCGGCGAAGTTATTACAAGAGAAAAAGTTGACGTGCTGCGGCCAGCAACTCCCGGCTCGATTCTTCCAGATAAAATTGATGAAGTTATTGGGATGAAATTGATTTCTGATATACCTGCTGGAAAAGATTTATGTTGGGGCGATTTGCAAAGATAAGACGAGGTTATTCTGCGTATTCTTTACTGTTCGGAAAATTATTGTCCACATGATTATCGATTTCTTTCTGCTTTAACCAGGAGCAAGCATACTGTTTTTTGGTTTCGGCTTGAAGGGGGCAGCAGAATCCAGGAAGAACGAAAGTGTCCCCCTGGAATTAACCTTGTTAATTGGGAGATCAACGAAGGTAAAATATCCTGGTTGGATTACCCACTTCTGAAGTTGAAGTTTGAGAAAGTTATTAGAGACCTCCAGCCAGACATTATCCATGCAGGGCCAATCCAGAGAGTGGCTTCTCTCCCAGCTTTAGCTTCCTTTCATCCATTGATCAGTATGTCATGGGGATTTGATATGCTTGAGGATGCGCACCGCAATGTTTTTTGGAAGAAGACCACACAATTTGTTTTGAGAAAAAGTGATTGGATGCTGGCTGATTGTCAAACGGTAAAACAAACTGCGATTGGGTTTGGTTTTCCTAGCAGCCAGATCACGGTCTTCCCGTGGGGGGTTGACCTGAACCTGTTTTCCCCTGACCGCAGAAGAAAAATGCGGGAAGAGATCGGGTTTGAAAATGGTTTTTTAGTTATCCACACTCGATCATGGGAACCTCGATATGGAGTAGATATCACTCTCCGTGGTTTTCAAATTGCTGCAAATTTGCTGCCCAACCTCCATATGATAATGTTGGGGGGGGGATCGCAGGCAAGACAAGTAAGGGATTTTGTTGATTCTCATGGTTTGTCCAACCAGATTCACTTTCATGGATATCAAAAAAACGAGAAATTGTCGGCATATTATCAAGCAGCAGATGTGTATTTAAGCGCGTCTCATGTCGATGGGTCATCTGTTGCATTATTAGAATCAATGGCCTGTGGATGTCCGGCACTTGTGTCGGATATACCTTCCAATTTAGAGTGGATTACAGATGGTGTTGAAGGATTAACTTTCCGAGATGGGGATGCGGATGATCTGGCAAAGAAGATTGTCATGGCTGCAGGCATGCAAAGAAAATTAGATGGATTCGGTAAAGCTGCACGGTTGAAAACGGAACGATTTGCGAATTGGGACAATAATGTAGATAAATTATTAGATACATATCAAATTGTTAATGATATGCATACCTCATCATCGGAAATGGGTATTCGATAAAAAATGGAAAAGGTCGCTAAAGTAGTCTGCATAATTCAGGCTCGTATGGACTCCAGCCGCCTTCCTGGCAAAGTGCTCAAAGATATCTGTGGATATCCAATGCTTTATTGGGTTGTAACCCGGGCATCAGAAGCGAAATTGATTGATGAAACAATTGTTGCAACTACTTTGGATAATTCGGATGACCCCATTGTAGAGTGGTGCTTGGATCATAATGTTAATTGTTTTCGAGGCGATGTGTTTGATGTGTTGGACCGTTATTACCAAACAGCGAAAAAATATCAGGCGGATGTCGTTGTCCGTCTCACAGCAGACTGCCCTTTGATTGATCCTGTATTGATGGATGAGGTTATTACCGTTTTTTTCGAAAAGGGGGTGGATTTTGCGGCGAATCGGCTTCCACCGCCCTACAAACGCTCCTACCCAATCGGATTGGATATTGAGGTTGCTACTTTTCTTGCGTTGGAGCAAGCATGGTACCAGGCAAGATTGCCTTTTGAACGTGAACATGTGATGCCGTATCTATATTCCGTCAAAGACAGGTTTTTGATACTCATTCTCGATGCTGAAAAGAATTATAGTGATCGAAGATGGACGGTTGACACGCCAGAAGACCTGAAATTTATCCGCGCCTTATTTAATAAACTGAATTGCTGTATAAACTTTTCTTGGCATGAAGTGCTTTTAACACTAGAAGAAAACCCCGAGTTAGAAGAAATCAATGCGGGCGTAGCTCACAAGTCGTTCCGAGACGTTGATGATCGATCAACCATTGGATCGGGGAAAGAGAAAGAATGAACCAACCTCTTGTCACGATTCTCACAGCCCCAAAATCTTTCGAGGATCCCCATATCCTGAAGATCCAAAGAAATGCACTGCGATCTTGGAAGGCGTTAGGGAGCCTGGTAGATGTGATTGTTTTAGGGAATGATGAAGGAATTAAGGGAAATGCCCTTTTAATGGGAATTAGACATTATCCAGATGTGCAATGCAATGAAAAAGGCACCCCTCTGATAAGTTCAATGCTGAAAATTGGTAGAGATGAGAGTAAATCGCCTTACTTGGCGATTGTAAATGCGGATGTGATTTTATTCTCAGACTTCATTCAATCGATAAAAGATATATCTAAAATTAAAAATGAATTTCTAATCATTGGTCAACGCTGGGATATGGATGTATCTAAAGAAGTCGGAGGGCAGGTTAGAGATTTCGTGCGATTAAAGAAAAGAGTGCCAATCGAAGCAAAATTGCATCCACCCAAGGGCAGCGATTATTTCATTTTTCCGAGAATTTGTTACCAGTCAATACCTGACTTAGCCATTGGGCGAGCTGGCTGGGATAATTGGTTTATATATAAAAGTCGTTGGGAAGGATGGACAGTTGTCGATGGCACACATGATGTGATGATCGTTCACCAATCACATGATTATGCACATTTACCAGATGGAAAGCCGCATTATCGCCTTCCTGAAACTAAAGAAAATGTGGCTAGGGGTGGCGGCGAACATACAATATTCACGCTTTTTGATGCGCAATATGACCTCAAGAATGGAAAATTAATTAAGAGGAAATGGTCTTTTAAAAAAATTATTCGTGAAGTTGAGATTTTTCCACTGACGAATAAACGCTCTCAATTTTTAGGTAAATTATTCTTCTATATTTTTAATCCCAAAAAAGGATATGCTGCGTTAAGGAAAACAATAAATTATTAATTGATGATGGCAGAAATTTCCATTTGCCTGCTGCCGAGGATATCTATGGGACGATCGTAGATGTTTTGAAAGACTTCCTGTGTGGCTTGTGAGTTGGTTTGGTAAGGGAAGAGGTAACGCGGTTCATATCCCAGACAAATTGTTAATTCTCGGTTGTCAGTTTCTATAAAACTTATCTGCTTGGTTGGCTTATTTGAAATGGGTGATACTGCGCGGCAGGGAAGAACAATAATACTTATAATTAGTATGATTACATGTGATCAGCATTTCATGTATTTTGGATAAGGAATATAAGAACCTAAATATGATAGCATTAAATATATATCAGGAGAAAATTAGAAGATTGTTTAAAAGGAGTTATTTTTGCCAAGAGTTGGAATGAATCCAGGCCGCGGGAAAATGTCGGATTATATCCCGGCGCGAGTAACTGCAGCGATATTAACCTATGTGCCTAATGATGTTGGGTATTTTAAGGATCGATTTGATGTGATGCGGGTATGCTTAGAAAGCATTTTGAAAAATACACAAGAACCATTTGACTTGATGGTTTTTGATAACGGCAGCAGTGCTAAAGTTGTAGATTACCTGAGCAAACAACGCGATGTGGGGAATATTGATCTCCTGATGCTCTCAAGTAAGAATATCGGCAAAATTAGTGCGCTCCAGATTATGTTTAAAGCTGCACCTGGTGAAATCATTGCGTATTGTGATGATGATGTGTTCTTTCTTCCCGGTTGGCTGAAGCGACATTTAGAGGTGATCGATACATACCCTGACGTGGGGGTTGTAACAGGAATGTATATTAAGCCGCATATGAAAGAGGGTGTTGAAACGACCATGCGATTTGCAGCCAGACAAGATGTGGAAATGGAAAAAGGAAATCTTGTTGATAAGAACCTGGAAATTCATTATATTGCAAACATGGGCCGGACATGGGAACAATATCAAAAAGAAACAAATGGATTGGAAGATGTTCGCATAACGTATAAAGGGATTAAAACGTATGCCTCAGCAGGTCATTATCAATTTGTTGCAGTGAAAGATCGAATCTTGAAAGCAATGCCGGATAAATGGAAAAGTAATTTAATGGGACAAATGCGTGAATTAGATATAACAATCGATCAATTGAAAATGCTCCGTTTATGCACAACCCCGGCCACAGTTCGTTTATTAGGTAACAAGATAAACCAAGAAGGTGCTGAATTCATTCGTGAATTTGAGATTGACATTGAGGGTGTTGAATCCTCAACACAAATGGCAAGTTGGGCCGTAAAGTTTTTCCAGATACCAATAATCAAAAAGATCGCTTATTTCTTTTATCAGCGATTGTTCAAAATAATCAATGCCTGAATTTTCGTAAATATGTTAGGAATTTAATGAAAATATTAATTGCTGGATTAGGTTCAATTGGAAGACGCCATTTAAAAAACCTTGTTCATTTAGGAGAAAGTGATATTGTTCTTTATCGAACTCGTAAAAGTTCTCTCCCGGATGAGGAAATCGGTAATTTTCCTGTGGAGATGGATCTAAAGAAAGCTTTTAGCAGCCATCTAGATGCTGTAATCATTTCTAATCCCACTGCAATGCATATGCCTATTGCCGAACTAGCGGCGAAAGCAAATTGCCACATATTCATAGAAAAACCTATTTCACACACGCTTGAAAGTCTTGGTCCTTTTGAAGCTGCCCTGAAGAAAAGCACAAGCGTTGTATTTGTTGGATTTCAATTCCGGTTTAATCCGGGGCTGAAATCAGTAAAAAAGATAATCGATGATCAAGTGATTGGAAGACCCATTTCTTTCCGAAGCCATTGGGGGGAATATCTGCCGGGATGGCACCCGTGGGAAGATTACCGGAAGACTTATGCCGCAAACCGAGATATGGGTGGAGGAGTTGTACTTACGCTTAGCCATCCGTTAGATTATCTCCGGTGGATATTTGGAGAGGTAAAAGAATTGTATGCTGTTACCGGGAAGTTTAGCGATTTGGAAATCAAATCAGAAGATACCGCTGAGGTGCTCTTAACTTTTATGAACAATGTGGTAGGGGGGTTGCACCTTGATTATTACCAGCAGCCTAAAAAACATTATCTGTCAATAATATGCTCAGATGGTACAGTTTCTTGGGAGTATGAGACCAGCCGGGTTCTTCTTGAAAAAGCTTCTGGTGAAATAGTCGAAATGGACCCGCTTGGTAATTATGAACGAAATCAAATGTTTATTGCTGAGATGCAGCATTTCTTGGATATTTGTGAAAGAGGTGTTAAGCCAATATGCGGGTATAGCGATGGTAAGAAATCGTTGGAATTAGCCCGGGGGATTTTACAGTCAGGCAAATACAATAAGCGGATCATCTTGAATAATTAAGGAAAGCGGATGAAAAAAGTCGAAATTTTAGCACTGATACCTGCACGAGGAAACTCCAAATCTATTCCCCGTAAGAATATTCTGGAATTTGCTGGCTATCCTTTAATTGCGTATAGCATAATAGCCGCCCTTCGTTCCAAACATGTTACGCGTGTGATCGTATCAACTGATAATGAAGAGATTGCTGCTGTATCCCGAGAATTTGGAGCCGAGACTCCATTTTCTCGCCCAGCGGAATTGGCCCGAGATGACACGATGGATTTTCCTGTCTTTGAACACGCGCTACTCTGGTTAGAAGAAAACGAAAAATATAAACCCGAAATGATCGTTCAATTACGTGCGACTTCACCAGTAATTCCTGTTAGGTTGATCGATGACGCAATTGAAGCGTTAATTATGCATCCAGAGGCAGATTCAATCAGAGGAGTTGTGCCTTCGGGACAGAATCCATATAAGATGTGGCATATTCATGCGGATGGAACCCTGAAGCCAGTTTTACAAATTGATGGGCTTACTGAGTCTTACAATGCACCGCGGCAAAAATTGCCGGAGACATACTGGCAAACAGGGCATATTGATGTTTTACGGCGAGAGACGATCCTGGGAAAACGGTCTATGAGTGGGGATACAATTATTCCTGTTGTTATCGACCCTGTGTTTGCAATAGATATTGATACGCTATTGGATTGGAAGCGGGCTGAACGATTAGTAAAAGAGGGGGAGATAGACATGATTTATCCCGGGAACTCCCCCCGGGTTTTTCCTGAAAAAGTGAAACTGCTCGTTCTAGATTTTGATGGTGTGCTAACCGATGATCGCGTATGGGTTGACCAGAATGGTAAAGAAACCATCGCTGCCAGCAGGTCAGATGGGATGGGGTTGGAAATGCTGAGAAAATTGACGGATATTGAAGTGATTGTAATGTCAAAGGAAACTAACCCTGTAGTAACAGCTAGATGTAACAAACTTGGAATACAGGTTTTCCAAAGCGTTAATCAGAAAGAAAAAGCTCTTGTTGATCTTATCGACGAGAAGAAGATCGACTCGGAAGAAGTGGTATATGTTGGCAATGACCTTAATGATATCAATTGTTTTCCGATTGCAGGATATGCAGTAGCGCCTAATGATGCGTTTGTGACAGTAAGGAGAAATGCGGATCTTGTGCTTGATCACCCAGGTGGATTTGGCGCCGTGCGGGAAATTTGTGAAACGTTAATAGAAAAATTCTCAATTCAAGAATATAAAGGATCTTAGCGATATAATTTATTTTCTTAAAAAATTATGATTAGGACTTAATGATTACGGAGTAAGTAAATGATTGACATAAATTTTTATATGAAAGTTCATGATTTGAAATATCGAGTCATGCAAGGTGAAAAATTCCCCCGGGAATTCTTAATTGACAGGTTAGAGGAATTCCGCTCCCTTGACCCTGTTATGTATAACATTGAAACAACAAATGCGTGTAATATGCGCTGTGAGATGTGCCCACGTACCACAATGATGACTCGGCCAGTCGAAACGATGAACAAGGATCTTTTTAAAAAGATTATTGACCAACTTCGCCCATGGACTGATTCGGAATGGAATAAGTGGCAGAAATTTGTTGAAGACAAATTCGCAATCAAACCTAATGACATGGCTGAAAACCACTTCTTTCTTTATGTGATTCCTAAAGTGATTGTGCTGCATGGGTATGGTGACCCTCTTCTGGATAAGAACATACCTAATTATGTTGAGTGGATGACGAAAAAAGGCTTGCCTAGTTATTTTAGCTGTAACCCTGCCAATATCAATATGGCGCGCACAATTGAAACTTTTGAGAATGGATTGGATTATATAAAATATTCTATTGAAAGCGTTGATG
>CAZILY010000005.1:0-29644 GCA_964540175.1 uncultured Pelolinea sp.
AGAGCGCGTGTACCGCAAGGTACCGAGGGTTCGAATCCCTCCCTCTCCGCCTTTTTCCCCTTTACGGGGCTGTTTTTTTCTTTCCTCACAAAGGTATAATAAATCCAACCTATACGTTATAAAAGGCAGGAAAACTTGCAACCGAGAAGCAGAAGAGGAATTTGGATTTGGTTGATTGTTGGGATTTTGGCATTAATTGTTGTTTTTTGTGGTTCTTGCGGTTACTTTGTCAATTCAATTCCAGAAATCATTGATTCACCTGCAAACACATCACTTCCCCAGCAAATCCAGGAATTAAAGGATCTACCCACACCGGCTCTGAAGGTGGAAGTACCTTCGTTTGCTGAGGGGGAACTGCCAGTTGGTGCGGTAGTCCAGATTCTTGTTGAGGGAATTGTGGAAGGCTTTATTGAGGAATGGAGTGGTTCCGGCACAATTATATCTCCAGATGGGCTGATCCTTACAAACGCCCATGTTGCGGTTGGTGACAGGTTTTATCGAGCAGATCGGTTGATTATTGCCCTGACCGTGGCTGAGGATCAGCCCCCCGTCTCTGCATACCTGGCTGAAGTTGTACAGTCAGATTCTGCTTTGGATATTGCTGTTCTGCGTATTACATATGATCTCTCTGGGCAGCGGATTGACCCATCAGAACTTGATCTTCCGTATGTCCAATTAGGCGATTCTGATGAACTGCGTTTAGGTGACCCCATCACCATTCTGGGATATCCTGGTATTGGAGGGGAGACGATCACATTAACCCGTGGTGAGGTAAGTGGTTTTACAGCAGGAGCTGGATATGGAAACCGCGCGTTTATTAAAACTTCTGCAACGATTGCAGGCGGTAATAGTGGTGGACTGGCGACCGATGAGAACAATAAGCTAATTGGCATCCCCACGCAGGTTGGCGCGGGAGATATCAGCGGAGATATTGTTGACTGCCGGCCATTGGCTGATACTAATCGGGATGGATATATCAACCAATATGATACCTGTGTCCCAACGGGTGGTTTTATTAACGCTTTACGCCCAATAAATCTGGCGATGCCTTTGATAAATGCTGCGGTTGAGGGAAAGGAACTATATATTGCAGCGGAACTTCCAGAATCAGAATTACACGCTGGAGGAGAAATTATTTATCAAGATGATTTCTCTGATGAGGAAACTGGTTGGCCGCAGGAAAATAATGCTGATGAATCGTTTTATTATCAGAATGGGCGCTATTATATCAATGTGAAAAACGAGAATCATGTCCGGCCGATAACTGGTGGAGAATATCATGAAGATATGATCATACAAGTGGATGCTCGTGTTGAGCAATCATCAGGGGATGGAGATTTTGGGGTGATTTGCCGTTATCAGGATGACAGTAATTTGTATATGTTTGAAGTTACTCAAGATGCCTATTATGCGATCTATAAACTGGTTAATGCTGAATGGTATCCACTGATTGACTATACCTATTCAGATATGCTGGTAAACTTGAAGGAAGCCAAATTTAATGCGGCTTGTATCGGGGACACTCTTAGCTTTGCTGTCAACGGAAAGCTAATGGGCGAAGTAACAGACCAATCTATCACGGCGGGTGATTATGGGTTTTTCGCAGGAACGTTTGATTCTGGTGGAAATATGGTGTCTTTCGATAATGTAATTATCAGCAAACCCTAAGGATTTATTAATTTATGGAGCATACTGTAGAAATAACATCATTGGTATATGAGGGTTCCGGATTGGGGCGTTTGCCTGATGGAAAGGCAGTCTTTGTGCCATTTGTGCTTCCCGGGGAAACGGTACGCATCAAGATCAGGGAAGAAAGAAAACGGTACGCATTTGGTGAGTTAATTGAAATCGTTAAGGAGAACGAAAACCGAATTTCACCCAAATGTAAACATTTTGGCCAATGCGGTGGCTGCCATTATCAGCATATTCCATATGATCTGCAATTAAAATATAAGCGCGAGATTTTTATTGAGCAGATGCGCAGGTTGGGAGGGATAGAAGAACCACCTGTTGAAATATCAATCCCTTGTGCCCAGGAGTGGCATTATAGAAATACGCTTCAATTTCATTTAACGCCAGATGGAGAATTGGCTTTCATGAACGCAGCGCAAGCGCATGCTTTTAAAACTGAAGAATGCCATCTTCCAATGGAAGAAATCTCAAAAATTTGGCCGCTGCTTAATTTTGAAAAAGGCAGCGGGGTTGATCGTGTTGAGATTCGCCAGAATGATTTAAATGATGTTCTAATGAAATTGGAAGGAAATCAAGCCGTGATTCCGACGATTGAAATTGCATCTTCAATTTCAACGGTTCATATCAGCTCGAATGATCAAGTTGTGATCGGTGGGGATGACTATTTGATCTTGTCTATGTTGAATAAAGAATTTCATGTGTCTGCCGGTTCATTTTTTCAAACGAATTTTATTGGCGCGAAAGCATTGGTTGATACAGTACTAGAGATGGCAGAGGGGCTTAACGGCGTATTGATGGATCTGTATTGTGGGGTTGGTTTGTTCTCCTCGTTTCTCGCGGATTCATTTGAGCATATTGTTGGCATTGAAGCATCGAAGTCCGCGTGCGCAGATTATGCGATTAACTTAGATGGTTACGAGCATGTCTCTCTTTATGAAGGAACAGTTGAGAGGGCATTACCGGCAATCGATATCTCACCGGATTGTGTGGTGGTAGATCCCCCTCGGAAAGGGTTGAACCGATTTGCTGTTGATGGATTGGTTGAAAAGAAACCTGCGGTGATAATTTACGTTTCCTGCAACCCATCTACCCTCGCGAGAGATGTGAAACGGTTGATGCGGTCAGGATATTTGCTCGAGAAGTCGGTATTGGTGGATATGTTTCCCCAGACGTATCATATTGAATCAGTAAATTATTTAACCCGAAAATGAAACCTTAGAAGAGGACAGATGCGAGTTCTGTACGATATGCACGTGTATCAGGATCCTCTCTACCCATGATTTCCAGAATGCTTAAGATAACCTGTTGAGCTGTTTTACCGCGGTAATGCTTATCCTGCCGCAGGATATCTAATAATCCATCTAACGCAATTGGATACTTCGCCTGGCTGGATAGGCGGATGCTGTTATAGAAAATCGCATCCAGATCATTTTCATTCGGAAGGTTTTCCTGGTGATAATCAATCAAGATTTTTGCAAAGGGTTTAAGCAATTCCGCCTGGTTGATTTCACGGACTGATGGAATACTCTCTAACAGTTCCATTGCTTCCCCGGGTTGATTTTGAGCTAATAATGCTTTTGCCAAACTAAGCATTGCGGCTGGCGAATCAGTTTTTTCCTCCAGTACCTTTCGCAGGATCATTTCGGATTTTTGCCAGTCCTGTGAGAGCAGAAGATTCTGCGCTTTGGATAAATCCAGGTTGATAGGACTTGGCGGCAAGAGGTTGTTTATTAATTCTCGTAATCTTGCTTCGGGTTGTGCGCCTACAAACTCAGTAGTGACTTGTCCCTTAATAAACGCTTTTACAGTTGGGATACTGCGGACATTGAACTGCATCGCTAAATTTGGACTCTGGTCAATATTTACTTTGGCAAGGCGCAAACTACCGTTGGCTTCATTCACGATCTTTTCAAGAAGAGGGCCTAATGTTTTACAGGGATGGCACCATTCAGCCCAAAAATCAACCAATACCGGCATGTTTTTTGAGAAAGCAATCACTTCATATTCAAAATTTATTTCATTGACATCAATCACGAATTGTGAAGCCATCATATAAATTTCTCCAAAAGCTTTTTTAACAAAATGCGCCTAATCTTCGCCATCAATTGGAGCTGCTGGCTGTTCAACGCGAATCACATCACCATGATAATTTACAATGATCTTGAACCCAAGCATACCCAGGTACACGCGCCCGTCTTCAGGAATACCCTTAGATAGGAGGTGGTTGAACTGGTCATCCAAATTTTCCAATTGATTCTGGATGATCGCATGCGTGAAAATATCCACATCACCGATCATTTTTATCGTATGTTCAGCGATGAGATCTTTATTGTCTTCAACCTGACAGCGTATGGCGTCAATGACCTGCCCGTCAATCTTTTCGGCAGAAATATGGCGCATAAAGCCATCGTCATTAATTACGTAACATGCCTCATCACCGATGTAGGCTGTGCCTAATGGTTGATCATTGTCGTCAAAGACCAATCCTTCAAAAACTGCTTTTGTTGTCATATTTAAATTTATTTTAATGGAGATTTGCCAGATTGCTTCTTAACAATTCCTATGAATATCATATGACTATAACCTGTGTGCCGTACCTTGAAACATATTTTTTCTCGCGTGGAGGAACAACCGGGTTTGTCCATAAGTAAATCCATTTTGCAGCGTGGATAGGTAAGTTCACACACCCATGGCTGCGTGGTTGGGAATAATCGTTATGCCAATAGGTTCCATGAAAGGCTATTCCGCTATCTGTGAAATATGAAACCCATGGAACACCGTATAGTTCGTTATCGTTTATACCAATTTTATCGGAATGGACCATGTGCCTTGAGGGGCGTTTATAATTAATAAAGTAGTCACCTGCAGGTGTGGTGAGGTTCAGGTTTTCCGAGAACTTTCCGGTAGAAATGGCGGAGATCATCACAGGAGTATTATTTTCATACGCAAAAAGTATTTGATTCTTTGTGTCAACCAGAATGCTTTTTTTCTCCGGTTCAATTTTCGGAGATAATTGAAGTAATTCTTCTTCATCGATTATTCGCAAATGGGTTGCATTTACGTAATAAGACTCTCCCCAGCGATCTTCTTTTATAAGGTAATATAAATTTTTATCAAGATCTTCCCCTAACCCATACACCCAATGAGTGGATCCATAGAAAAAGAACTGGTGGGAACGAGTGTTTTGCTTGT
Organism: uncultured Pelolinea sp.; assembly: GCA_964540175.1. GTDB lineage: Bacteria > Chloroflexota > Anaerolineae > Anaerolineales > Anaerolineaceae > Pelolinea. Next base: position 4,885 of record CAZILY010000005.1, read on the forward strand.
CTCCCGGCCAGGCTTCACTGAATGGAACAGTGATTTCAGCGAGTTGACCTGCGGAGCTGATGTCTTCACGCGGTTCATTTAGTGTATCTTGAACAAGTTGGACACTTTGTGATTGAATATAGGAGTTATTTTCCATCCCGAACCAGATATCATTTCTTGATGAATGTGAAAATCCAGTGATTGGTTGGGATAGTGAAACAACATCATTGAATTTATGAGAGCCGTTGCGGACACTTCCGGTATCTGGTTTTACGTAAGTGGGGGTGCTGTCGAAAAGAACACGACCGATCGTCTTTGATGAGATGATTTCTGTATCATAAGTTAGTGGTTGGATAGGATAATTAAATGATAAAAGCGGCCAACTGAATGCGGTTAGCGCAGATCTTTTTAGGAAATCTCTTCTCGAAACCATTTTTCCCAATTATACGCAGTTTTATTAATAATGAACGAATACATATGTGCCTATTGATGATTGGCTATAGACCCAGGCAGCATCATTCGTGTTCATGTTCACACACCCGTGGCTCATAGGCGTACCAAAGTTACTGTGCCAATAAGTGCCGTGAATGCTGTACCCTTTGTAAAAAAACATGGAATATGGTACATCTGGCAAATTATATCCAGAGCCTATCATAGTATATGTCGAGTATTTGGCGTAGATTTTGTATGATCCGGTTACAGTTGGGTAGCTGCTGGTCCCTGTAGATACTAAGAAAGAGTTGATTATCTGGCTGCCGCGGTACGCATACAGCATTTGTGCGCTCAGATCGACTTCTACCCAGAAATCATTTGTACCCGATATTTCTTCAGGTATATCCCACGAATGGTAGTAGTAAGAAGAGTAGCTTGTGTCTGGTGTTGCGGTGGGTGTAGGTGTCATTGTTGGAGTTGGTGTTGGCGTTAACGTTGGGGTGGGTGTGAGCGTCGGAGTGAGAGTGGGTTTGGGTAACGCATTCTTGGGCCGCGGTTCTTTTTGTACCGATGCCTGTGCTTGAAAAGCGGGCAATCCTAACCAAAACATAAGCACACTGCCAATAAAAATAATAGTGATGAATAATGATATTCCCCAACGTTTTCTTAATTTCCCTTTTTCTTTAATCTTCTTTTTTGAAGTCGGCGGTTTTCCTTGGACATCTTGCTGTTGTATTTTACGTAAACGGCTGACTGCCCACCGCATACCTTTTCGCGCTTTCTGACTATCCGGGTTTATCTCAAGTGCACGATTGAGAAATTCAACACTATCTTTTGGGTTGCTCACAGAAGCAAGAATGAGCCACGCCTCTTCAAGTTTTGGATTAAGTTTGACAGCCGTTTTTGCGTATTTTAAAGCCCCGCTTGCATCCTTCTTCAGGAGAGCTGATTGCGCTTTATCAAGCGCAAGATGTGCTTTATCCTGGCTTTTCGCGCTCATTCTTTATTTCCTGTTGTGTCTTCAACAAAACAAATAATACCTGCGATAATTCCTTCAGTGATTGAGCTTGATCGGTTTGCGATGAGATCTCGATCTGTAGATAATTTTCCAATTTCAATTAGTACGGCTGGTGTATCAGGATGGATGTCACGGAAAATGTGATATGAAGCGTGATTAGGATTTATTATTTCATAGGTGAACGAAAGCTGGGTGTACTTCTGATAATTTTCTGCTAGGCAAACAGCTAAATTGTTTACTTCCTCTGGATTCTTCGCGGTCAGACTCGTTCCGATTTTAAATCCACTTGGCGGTGGTGGGGATTGAAGGCAGGATCCGGAATATATAGCAACTAACACATCTGCTTTATATTTTAAGAGATCAAGGTCAAATTCCGGGAACAAATTTACCTGAAAATTTCTTTCCTCAAGCTCCAATTTGACGCGGTTGGCAATTGCGTAGTTAATATCTGCTTCGATGATACCGTCTGCACATACCTCTCCCGTATGGTTTTGCCAATGGCCAGCTAATATCCCTATACGGATACGCGAATCATCTACTATAAGGTCGTCATCATAAGCATTAAGGGTTGCTTCTGATTGGAAGAGATCGTAAATATTTGGGGTTAAAAATACTTTTCGGGGATTCCATAATGTCAATAACGTGGCTATCAGAATCGCAATGGTAACGACCGATTGAATTCCTCGATAGATGGTGAAATCTTCTTTTTTCACAACATCATCTTGGTCTTGTATATTCCCTGTCGGTATATTTGCAGACAAATTATTTTCTCGATTTATATCCATAAATTGGTTTCTGACTTAATGGTGCAAGAAACTGTCCAAAAAACTGTATAATTCCAATTAAATTGGTGTAAATTAGATTATAACTGAATCGATTATTATTAACAGTAATGAGTGTGCGCAGGGATCAAGAAACTAATCTTATGAAAAATATTTTTCTCTCCGAAATTGACATGAAGAGACTTCTTGAGATTGCACGGGAAGCGATTACTTGTGTGGTTAGAAATGAACCATTAAAGATTGTCGAACTAGGGGAATATTCCCAACTTCTGAGAGATCCAGGTGCTTCATTTGTTACGTTGACCAAAAAAGAGAAATTACGTGGATGTATTGGTACGTTGGAAGCATACCAACCGCTTGTTTTGGATGTTCAGGAGCATGCAGTTGCGGCTGCTATGGAAGATTATCGTTTTCCTGATGTAAGCGAGGGTGAATTACATTTGATCAAAATCGAAATATCCAGATTGACACCTGTTCAACTGGTGGATTATTCGACTCCTGAAGACTTGGTTAGCAAATTGCGCAAGAATGTGGATGGTGTTTTGATTAAAGATTATGGGAGAAGAGCTACGTTTCTCCCCCAAGTATGGGAGAAAGTGCCAGATCCCAATCAATTTTTATCCCAATTGTGTGTGAAAATGGGAGCGTCGCCTGATTTGTGGCTGGAAAAACATTTACAAGTTTATACCTACCAGGTAGAAAAATTCAAGGAAGCATGAATCATCCATTTGATAAACAAGAGCCCAATCAGGAAATAACTGATAAATCTGCGAGTGAAAAATTAAAAAGCATCCTGTCTTCTCGCAAGACTGATGAGCAGATCATACAGGATGTGAGTTCTTCTTCTTTGGATGAAAAGAAAATATTAGCAAAAGACCAATTTCAAAGCACAAAACCTCAAATTATGCAGCACTTGAATCCAGGGAATATAGCGCAAAAAGAAGAAACCAATCTTTGTCTTGAAGATAATGAGGATTTAGAAAGAATCACCACAGATACCGGAGTAGTTTCTAGCAGGAAAGACAATCGCAGGAAGGAGCCGGTTGTTTCACGTATTAAAAAAATATTCTCTAAAGGAAATGGCAAAAAACCGCCCAGATTTCCACCCAAGGGCAACTTCTTAGAATTTTTTAAAAAGGACCCAAAAAGCTGTTTTGTGTATGGTGTCTTAGGTAGTCTTTTAATTGCTATCATTTTAGGAATCATCGTTTTATCATTTCTTATCTTTCAGTATTTTCGGATCGCGTCAGATTTGCCGAGTGTGGATGACCTGGAAAATTATGCTTCCCAATTTGAGACCACGCGCATTTATGATCGCAATAGCAATTTAATTTATGAAATTATTGATCCGAACGCGGGTAGGAGAACGTATGTTTCGATTGACGAGATATCCACTTATCTTATTGCAGCCACAATAGCCACTGAAGACAAGGATTTTTACACAAATCCGGGATTTGATCCATGGGGGATCTTGCGGGCACTTTGGCAAAACTACACAAGTGGAAAGGTGGTTTCTGGAGCATCCACGATTACCCAGCAGCTGGCGCGTACCTTGCTTTTATCTCCTGAGGAACGCATGCAAATTACAACCAGGCGAAAAGCGCGGGAGATTGTTTTGGCAGCTGAGATTACGCGTAATTACAATAAAAATGAGATCTTAGAACTATATCTCAACGAGAATAATTATGGAAATCTTGCTTACGGTATTGAAGCTGCAGCAGAAACGTATTTTAATACAACAGCTGATCAGTTGAATCTTGCTCAGGCATCCTTTTTGGCTGGACTGCCGCAAGCGCCTGCCATATATGACATCTTTTCTAATCCTGAAGTATCCCTTCTTCGGCAGATGGATGTCTTAAATTTAATGTACCAGCTTAGTTCTGAAAGGAACTGTATTCCTATTGCCCAAACACACACTTCAGTTTGTGTAACCTTGGATGAAGCAGTTGCAGCTGCTCAGGAAATTGAAAAATTCGAATTCAAACAGCGTCTGTTTTCAATGCCGTATCCTCACTGGGTTAATTACATTCGCACACAATTGGAAGAACGGTTTGACCCCCAAACCATTTATCGTTCCGGGTTTAAAGTTTACACAACGCTTGACCCTGAGCTGCAGGAATATGCACAAACTGCAGTGAGTAGGCAAATTGCTGAACTATCGGAAAACAATGCCACGGATGGAGCGTTAGTGGCAATCCAACCTAACTCCGGAGAAATTTTAGCCATGGTTGGGTCAGCTGATTTTTTCAATGACGAAATAGCAGGGCAGATAAATATGGCAGTTGCACCCAGACAGCCGGGATCCTCAATTAAACCGCTCACATACGCAGCTGCTTTTGAAAAAGGGTGGACACCATCGACATTAATTTGGGATGTTCCCAGTGATTTTCCTCCATCTGGTGATCCAACTGATACTCGCCCACCATATGAACCGGTTAATTATGACGGAAAATTTCATGGACCGGTACTTTTGCGTACCGCTCTTGCATCTTCTTATAATATTCCTGCTGTAAAGACCCTTGATTATGTGGGAATTTATGATGACCCAAATACTCCCGAAAAAGATGGGTTGATCGCATTTGCGGAACGTTTGGGTATCTCAACATTGACCAGGGATGATTATGGATTGTCTCTGACGCTTGGGGGGGGGGATGTGTCTTTATTGGAGCTGACGAATGCTTATGCGATCTTTGCGAATTCTGGTTTAGATGTAAATTCGTACGCTATTGAGAAGATAGTTGATCATTTTGGAAATGTGGTTTATGAGCATGAAGCAGAAAACCCCGATCAAATAGTTAGACAAGATCATGCATATTTGATCAGCCATATTCTTTCTGATAATAACGCACGAATACCGGCTTTCGGTGCCAACTCGGTTCTAAAGTTACCTTTCAGTGCTGCTGTAAAAACGGGCACAACGAATGATTTTCGTGATAATTGGACCATGGGATATACACCTGATATTGCAATTGGAGTGTGGGTTGGGAATGCAGACTATACACCAATGAAGAATATTAGCGGTGTCACTGGTGCCGCGCCGCTTTGGAAAGACGTAATGCAATGGGTGATAAATACCTATCAGGACGGTTCTCCCACGAGATTTTTCAGGCCAGAGACAATTGAGGATCAAATTATTTGTGCTCTATCTGGGACAGAACCATCAGATAATTGCCCTAACCAAAAAGTAGAGATCTTTACGAAGGATCAACCTCCCTTGGATGAAAAGTTTGACTTATGGCAGGAATTGGAAATTGATACTTGGACAAATTTAAAGGCAGGATCAGCTTGTTCAGAGTTTACTGAAGAAAAACTCACCCTGAATGTTTCAGAAAAATGGGCTGTTAAATGGATCAAAGAAGAAAGCAGTGGCCAATCATGGGCAAAAGATCGTGGTTTTGGTACGCCGATTCTGTTCACACCTGCTCGGGAATGCACAGGTAGTGATCCACGCCCAACAATAGTATTTGTCGGCCTTAAGGATGGCATGAATGTCAATGTGTCACCGATGGATATTTATGCGGTTATCACAGCTACGAAGAATTTTAAGCAATACACTCTGCAGTATGGTATTGGAAATAATCCAGGTAAATGGAAAACATTATCAAAGGGAACAAATTCTTTTGACCAACCAAAAAAGCTTATTGCTTGGGATGTTTATGAAGCGGATGCGGTCCGCATAACACTTCGAATTCTTATGGAAAGCACCAATGATACAGATGCGGATAAAAGAATTCACCTGAATTTGATGGTTCCAACTAGAACACCTACGGCAACAATGACCTCAACGCAAACGACTACACCTACAGAAACCATTGAACCAACTGGCACATTGGAGCCGACAAATACTTTAGAACCCACCGAAACCATTGAACCATTACCGTTGATGACTGATACTCCTACACCTGTTCCTTGACCATGAATTTTGGAGGATTTCAAGCGTGATACAATAAACTTCCGCAAGGAATTTGCGGAAGTATTTTTTAAATATGTGATATTTATATTACTTAGGACACACACATTTTTAGGAGAGATTGGATGAAAGAATCAAAAATCGTAGTTAATAATAAAGTAGGATTGCACGCTCGGCCAGCTTCGTTGTTTGTGCAGGCAGCCGCAAAGTTCAAATCTGATATTAATGTTTATTGCCAAGATCCTGAAACGAAAGAAGATCGGAATGCTAATGCCAAATCAATCCTTGGCATTCTTACACTAGGGGTGTTTAATGGAATGGAAATAACAATTAAGGCAGAAGGGGAAGATGAGGATGCCGCAGTGGAAGCCTTGCTTGCCCTGGTTGAAGAGAATTTTGGAGAAAAATAATGAAAGAGATAGCGGGCATCCCAGCTTCACGAGGTATTGGTATAGGTCCGATATACCAGTTTGTTCGCCAAGAATTAATTATTAAGAAAAGATCAAATATTCAACCGGAAGTAGAACTGAAACGGTTGAATGATGCAATTTCCACAGCAAAAGGTCAAATTGAGAGCATTTATGAAAAAGTGTTAATGGAATCAGGCGAGGAAGATGCAGAGATATTTCAGGCACATTTGATGATTCTGGAGGATCCGGAATTGTTTGCTGAAGTGGAAAATAAGATTAAGAACCAGGATAAATGCGTAGAATTGGCCATGCAGGAAGCCGGACAGTCTTTTTCTGACATAATGGCGGCAATGAAAGATGAATATTTTTCTGCTCGTGCAACGGATATTTTAGATGTGAGCAACCGGGTATTGAGGATACTATTAGGTATCGCTGAATCTCCTACCGCTGCCTTAAAAGAACCTTCTGTTATTGTGGCTGATGATCTTACTCCTTCTGACACTGTCATGCTCGATAAATCTCTTGTAATCGGGTTTTGCACTTCACGAGGGTCGGCTACTTCTCATACAGCAATTCTGGCTCGCGGATTAGGTATTCCTGCCGTAGCTGGCGCTGGAGATGAGGTGTTATCACAAAAAAATGGCACTGAAGTAATTCTTGATGGAACGAAGGGCACTGCAATTTTTGCACCTGACAATCAACTGATTATTGAATACCGACAACGAATCAAAGCAGCTGACACTATTCGTGAAGAAGCGATGAAGTTTACCAAGGATCCGGCCATAACAAAAGATGGTAAACAAATTGAAGTGGTTGCAAATATTGGCAATATAGAAGGCGCAAAAAGCGCGATTGAGAATGGTGCTGAAGGCGTAGGATTGTTCAGGACGGAGTTCCTTTATCTAGAACGAACGAAATTACCGACTGAAGAAGAACAATTTCAAATATATAAAGATATTCTGGATGTATTTGGAGATATGCCAGTAATTTTACGTACTTTAGATGTTGGCGGAGATAAAGAGATCTCATATATGGGTTTAGAAGCAGAATCAAATTCATTTCTCGGCCAACGTGCGCTTCGGCTTTGCCTGGTTCGGCCTGATATCTTCAAGCCGCAATTGAGGGCAGCGCTGCGGGCTAGTGTGGGTTATAACCTGAAAATCATGTTCCCAATGGTTGCGACGACAAGTGAAGTCAGAGCTGCCCGGAAAGTATTGGACGAATGTGCTGCTGAGCTTAAAGACGAAGGCGTACAAGTTGCTGAGGATGTTGAGATCGGTATCATGGTTGAGATTCCATCCGCTGCGTTGGTGGCAGACCAACTGGCAAAAGAAGTTGATTTCTTTTCCATTGGCACAAATGACCTTAGCCAATATACCATGGCGGCAGATCGCACGAATCCTAAGGTAGCCGAGTTATCTAACGCATTTTTCCCTGCTGTTTTACGATTGGTGCGGGAAGTGATTCGTGCTGCGCATAAAGCGGGGAAGTGGGTTGGTATGTGTGGAGAGTTAGCAGGTGAACCACTTGCTCTTCCAATCTTGTTGGGGTTGGAATTGGATGAGTTTAGCATGAACCCTCCCATGATCCCTCTTGCCAAACAGATCATCCGAAGTTTAGATACGCGTGATATGAAAGAGATTGCGGACCAAGCACTGGAATTGGAATCGCCATCTGATATTAAAGATTTCATAAAAGAAAAAATCCCTTTTATTGCGGAAATAACTGAATAAAAAAAAGACACGGGAAACCGTGTCTTTTTTATAAGAATTGGTATTGGGTTGGTGGAGTCCATAACGGCGGATCATTATCAAGCAGTTCTACCCATGAGTGGAAATCAAGGTCGTCCTTTTTTGCTAAACGGCGCAAGTGGCGGAATTTAAGAAAATGCCAGCCTTTTTCTACAGCAGAGGCAAGACGCGGATCATGCTGAAGACGATAATGGATTAAGGCAGAGCGGCTGCCCGGGAAAACAATTACTTGCTGAATATTCCCGGATGGCTCTTGATTGAATATGAATTGTGATATTTCTGTAGAAATAGTGGGATAGAAAATATAAGAGGTATTCTTTGAAACTGGATCTTTCCAAGAGATACTTGAGTTTTCTATTGGCTGCATATTAAATGATTCGCCAATTTTTATAAGCATATCCTTAATTTCTTTTAAATCTTTTTCACGAGCGTCGTTTGATTCATTTGAATGGTACTCAAAATGATAGGGATCGTTTATTTTGGGAGACATGTAGGACTGGAGAATTGTGTTTACCAAGTTGAACTCCGGTGTTCTTTCACCTGAAAACTCTCTGCAAATTTCTCGGTCTAATTCTTCTAAGTGAATTTCTTTTTTAGGTAATAGGATTTTACGAATAATTAACTCTATTCTTTCGGATATGGGAGTGTCGATATTCTTTTCATTTATCAACCACCATCTGCTTCCGCCTGGGAGATCAGAGGAAAAGGGTTTAAGAAAATTTGTTTCTGCAAGCAATTGTTTTATTAAATTCTGCAGCCGTGAAAAATCAGATTCCTTAACCTCAGAAAGGTTCACAGGAAACCCGTTTTCCCGGGTTATTTCGATGATTGCTTGCATAATAATCCGATGATATTCCGCAGGTTCCCCTCGAGTTATTAAGAATTGGTTAATAATCTCACGAAGATCAAATTCGGATTGGACTATATTTTTTGAAGCCGGGCGCTTTTTCCATTGGCATTGGAGCATTTTATCTGATATTCGGAAAGCGGATCCTTCTAATTCGAAACCTGCTGTGTGTATTCCGGTTAACAACCCGAAAGCCAAATTAGGGGTGTATTGAGGAAGTATGCCTAAAACCGATACATTTTCTTGAAGGGAGGGTGTGATTCTTTTAAATGCGGTATGCACTGCTTTGGTGAACCAATACCAATCATATCTTCTTCTACTCAAAGCACTGCGCATAGGGTTGACGGCTTTTCTTCCCCATAACCACCCGGACCAAAGTGCAGATAAGGCCCAAAATGCCTGACCTGGGCGCGGAAAAATAGTTGTGATTGAAGCAGGGATATTGTCCGGAATCAACTGGTTCTTTCGAGCTAAGTTCCGCTGATAAAAACAAATGCCTCCCTTTTTGTCAGGAAGGTTTGGCCAATAGCTGATCTTTACAGCAGTGTTTATGCACTTCCATTGTTGGGACACAGTTTGTAGGGATAAAAAAAGATTGCGTTCAAAAAATCTTGCTGGAACGGATAGTTGCAGGAAACGGTAATCACGTGGGGGCCAATGCTTTAATGAATGTGCATCATTAAAGACAGATAATAATATTGCTCGGATATATTTTGCTTGATCTTTCTTTAAAGATAACATTTCCAGCCGATTTGCCAGCAGCATACAGACATACAAAGCGCGTGGTAAATAACAGTCAAGAGCAGAGTTAAGAGACGCCTGTTCATAATCATTGCCGAATACTACTCGTTGAAATGCGCGTGAACGGTGAATACCTAAATTTCCAAGTCGACTAAGATTATTCAGATCGAAATCACTGATGTCTTTTTCGCCTTCATCTGCGCAAAATTGGCAGTGATAAACTCTCGAGGTTGGTTGTTTTTTACCCTTTTCCCATACATAGCCATCTGGTTGGATCATTTTTCCGCAATTCGCACAGGGTGTTGTATAAATTCCTTGAAGATGGTCAAACAGGTTGGCATTTTCATGTCGGGTGTTAAAGAGTTTATTTAACACAGTTGAGAAATCCTCATTCGTCGGTGCTGAGGCTGTGACTTCCGTAATTAACCAAATAATGGGGTTGCTGCGTGCACTTAAGACGCGATAACCAGAGGCTGCCAATTCCACTGGGAGCAGTGGGTTTGCGCTAATGGGATCAATTAATAAATGGTCGGAAAAGTCCATCTTTTCAATCCAAGCCGGGAAGACGCCTTTTGGCAGAGGAGGGATGAAATTTTCCAAAGGTAAATCATATCCCTCGATGCGACCTGGTATATAGGAGAAATTATTATTACTCATAAGCATCTAAAACCAGTATACAAGAAAAGTATTAGAGATAAAAATTAAGGTTTATTAAGTACAATCAGGAAAAACACATTATTGGGCTTCTAAACTTGTCTCAAAAAGTTGTTTGACGGGCTTAAAGTTAACAATTCCGATCTGTGTGATTCTCAATTCTAAAGGCAGTTTTATCTTCATGCAGATTTCAAGAACTGCTGAAAGGTTCTTTCTCTTCATATCGCGAACTAAAGTTATATGAGGTACCCAATTACTCGGTTGGTACATTTCCCATGAACCATGAGTGTCATTCTCAAGGATTTGATGAATTCTTCTGTGAAAACTCATTAAATCCTTGTTTGGCGCTAGTGCAATGAAGATCACGGGGGAGGCATGTGGAAAAACGCCAAAATGGTCTGCGCTCAAATACAACAAGCTGGAATTGACAGCGTATTGTCTAATTTCTTTTTCACATCTTATGCAGTTTAAAGAATCATAAATAGCTAGTGTTATATGCGGTCGGATGCCAGGATTGTTTAATGCTCGTGAAATGTTCTTTTCTTCCAGCTCTCTCCATGCATTTAGGATAGGCTGCTCAGAGATTTCATCAAAGTAGATAACGACAGCGTAAGCCATATTTAAATTTAAGAAATTAGTGATATTTTAGAGTGCTTCCACCAATAAATTCTCGAATTACAGAATCACCTGGGACGAAGGAATCGTCTTTCAGCACGGGAATTTCTGATAGTATTTCATATATGCGTTTGGAACGAGTATATGCATCTTCACGTAAAGGGTCATTTTTGAATTTCTCTGTCCAAGTGTTGAATTTATCAAACAAGCGTGATTTATAGATTGATAACTCGTATGGCATCGCGCTGTTTATGATGAAATCAGCGTAAATATTGTTGGGAATAATATTCCGCATTTCACCAGAGCGTACATAGTGCCAATGGGTGAGGGTTAACTCAGGATCATATCCTCTAAATGCTTCATCCCGCAGCATCCGGCGCATCAATCGTACGTCTGTCCAGCGGATATACTGTCCATTGGAGTGTTTCATTTGCAGTAAGGGTTCTAAATATAATTTAAATTTCTTTTCGGGAGCGATATCTTCGGTCATCGGGGGGTAAAGGCCGTGAAGGGAATCGATCAGGATAATATCATTCTCCCTAATTTGCATTTTGGTTTGTTTATCATTTCGTTTCCCTTCTATAAAATCATAGAAAGGGATAAGAACTTCTTTTCCCTCGATGAGTTCAGATAAATGCTGATTGATCAAAGTCAAATCAAGTGCCTGCGGCGTTTCAAAATCATAATCACCAAACTCATCTTGTGGGTGTTTATCAAGATCATGGAAATAATTATCTACATTCAATGTGACCAGGTTGATTCCCGCTTGTTTGAGAATTCGGCCAATTTTTATTGTGGTTGTTGTTTTCCCGGAGGAGGATGGGCCCGAAATTAAGACGATTCTAATATCGTTCTGTTTTTCACAAATTTCGTGGGCAGCTAATTTAATGTCTTCTTCATAGAACATCTCAGATTCTGAGACAATTTGCTGCAATTCGTCATTTTCCAATCGATTTTTATAATGGCTTATGGAATGTAAGTTATGTGATACTGCCCAATCTAATACCTGCCAGATTTTGGCCCAAGGGATATTGGTTGATGGGCGAATGGTCTGCAACTCACGCTGTTTGCGCATTCGAGCCCGTTCATCTCTGTATAAAATATAGGCTTTTGCCACTTTTGCGTGTCCGTTTTCAATAAGTATCTTCTCAGTTGCATCTTGGATCTGTTCAACTGTAGGAATGTTGTTTTCTGAAACTGATTCTTCCATATATTTGATTACCTGACTGGCGAGTTTTTCGGCGATCTTTTTATCTCTTCCGCCCACTGCAACCGCAGCTCGATAAATGGCATTAGTAATTCGGTTAGGGGTAAATGGGACTTTCGCTCCTGAACGTTTGATCACATGAGTAAATCGAGTCATTTTCAACCTCTTTTGATTATTTTTATTATAGCAAGAGAGCGTTTGAATTGCTTGTTAAAATGTTTTTGTAAAGAAGTCATTTTCTATTGTTTGCCAGGTCTCAACTGTGTATTTATTAAAATATGGGGCGAAGAGGGGGTATTTTTTTCGGATTTCTACTGCAATTCTTTGTGTTGGACGGCGTATGGCAAAATGTGCATTTGGCGCTGCCCGCAGTTTTATTAGATGGAGAGCTGTGCGAAGGTTCATTTTCAAAAAAACACGCCGGTTAAATGCATTGGGAAGTATATAAGCGGCTGCATGGGGATTGATTTTATGCACAGCAAAGAAAGTTTCCTCTGCTTTTTCCATAGCGCTCTTAAAATTATCCAGGAGACCCGCTTCACTAATTATTTTAGGAATGGCATATCCTAATTGTGGGGAAAATGGTTTGACGGTTTGAGACATCATTCGATGGCGTTTAAGTTCAAAATACGCACCTTGATCAATGATTAGATCAAAGCTGATGTGAGCGTATTCAAGTTCTCTCACTGGAATATCATGTTTCCCTAATTTTCCAAGCAATGATTCTGCTAAACTTTCAAGTTTATGCTGCGGCAATTGTGAAATGTGTTGATATGCTTCGTGGAACGATAAATTGCTGAATCTATAAAATAAAGCAGCTAAAATTTGAAATTCGCCATCCTCATCATAATTTACACATGTGCACCAGGTGCTGCCGCATGGTTCTCCAGAAATTAGCTCTGAATTTCGCTTTATAATTTCTTCTTCAATTTGGATAAGATAGTCATTACGATCAGCATATTTAACTAAGGTTGGTATGTTTTTCAAAGATACTGCTTTTATCTCTTCCCCCATTTTCTGGACCTCAAGTAGTGGATGTGTAAGCATTTTTTGAAGTGCGTGTTCAAGCGCCCGTGCGTTGATTGAAACCCCTACGTTTGCTAAGGAGCTGGCAGGGAGGTAGTATCGGCATACATCCGCACTGCAAGTACGAATGCGGTTGGTGTATGCCCGTTCGGTTTCGTTATTTTTGCGTGGGTTTATCTCTGAAAAGTATTTTCTTACTTTTCCTAGTGCTGTTTGATAATCTTTGAACAGCAATTTACAGGTTTCTAAATATTTGTCTTCAATACCGTTACCTTGAATCTCTTCCGGGATAAAAAAATGATCTTTATCCCATATCTGATATCGAGAGGATTTTTCAGTATATGAAGCAAGTCGGTTAGATTCTAAACATTCTACCGCCAATCGAGAAATATTTTCAATTGCGATATGCAAGACAGCATGTTCAGCTACGGAAGAGTGGCCATATCCAACAACCCATTTTTCGTGAAAGTCAGCAGAACGTTCATCTGATAATTCATCCGCAATCTTATCAAAAGATTTTGGCGAGCGAGAGGTTTTCGCAAAAGCTACGGCTATGGTTTCTGGACTGAGCTTTTTGGTATCAAGAAGATATATCCGTCGGGGTTGTGTCATTCCTTAGTGCCTCCTCGGCATCGCTGATATCCTTTCGGACCTGTTGTGTCAACTCTTTCACAGATCCAAATTTCTTTTCTCCGCGCAATCGTGAGATGAATTGGAGTTTAATTTGCATTCCATAGATCTGATCAGAGAAATTTAGAATATGCGCTTCAATTGTTTGTTGTTCTGGTATTTCATAAAAAGTTGGTCTAAATCCGATGCTTACCACTGTGGAAAATCTTTTCTCATTTATATATATATATGCAGCGTATACACCCTCTGTCGGTAGAAGCTTTTTTTTCCACACAGAGAGGTTGGCAGTTGGTATGCCGATATGTTTTCCGCGGCCATCTCCATGCACAACTGTTCCTTCGATGGAGTATGGATAACCAAGCAAGGTGTTTGCTGTACTTAGATCACCCTTTTTAAGGGCTGATCGGATGGCGCTGGATGAGATTGGTTCTGACAGCTTCTGCAAAGGTTTGGTAGCATGCACACAGAAACCCATTTCATCGCCTAAAGACTCAAATATTTTTAGACCACCTTTACGATCTGCTCCCAAACGGAAATCATACCCAACCAATAAGCAGGCGAATTTTAACTGACGATGCAGTGTACTTAAAAAATCTCGCGGTGATAATTGTGAAACAGAATGGTCAAAATGCATTGTCAGGACCGTATTAACACCTAACTTAGTAAGAATTTGATCCTTTTCTTCTGGGGAAGTTAAATAATATGGATCTGTAATATTTCTTATGCAGACAGCAGGGTGAGGATAAAAGGTAATAACGATTGAAGGACTACCATTTATTTTTGCACCTTTCACCAAATTATCAATAATCTTTTGATGGCCTAAATGGATACCATCAAATGACCCGATAGTGACCCATGCATTTTTCATCGAGAATCCTGTTTCTTTACACCCATTTACCATTTAGGTAAAAAATACTTTGCGAGGTTGAAATTCTTTAATTTCTGGGTCAAATTGCATAAGTGCAACCAATTCACCTTGTTCGGTGATTGCGCGCACTAATTTTTCGGGGCCTTCCTCACGAGGAATGCGGAGTCCGTGTTTAACTGATTCAACTTCTTCATTGGACAATGTGATCGAAGGCCAGTCTGAAAGTGCTTCTGCCGCTGGGATCATATATTGATACCATGAATTGGTTTCAAATGTTTCGGAGAGCTTTCTGAGTGTTACCGATTCTCGAAGTGAGAAGCGCCCATTTTTAGTCCGGCGTAAGCCCGTTAGATATGCGCCGCATCCCAGCATTTCCCCAAGATCATATGCTAACGACCGAACGTATGTGCCTGATGAACAATGAATATCTACAACAGCTTCTGGTGAATTCCATTCGAGGAGTTCGAGACTGTGCACTTTGATAAGGCGTGGTTCCAGTATTACTTCTTCACCTTTGCGCGCTAGATCATAAGCGTGTTTGCCTTTTACTTTTATTGCGGAATATGGTGGTGGCACCTGCTTAATTTCACCGACAAACTGTTTCAAAGCTTCTTCAAGCTGGTTTTGAGTAATTTCCACTTTAGAAGTACCCGTGATTTTGCCTTCGGCATCATATGTATCTGTTTTTTCACCAAATTTAATGATGGCTTGATACCGCTTATCTTCTGCAGAGATATATTGTGACAATCGAACTGCTGGGCCGATGAGAACTACCAACACCCCTGAAGCACGTGGATCAAGAGTGCCTGTATGTCCTACGCGTTTAATGTGTGTGCCCTTACGAATCACTTGAACTACCTGGTGTGAGGTCATGCCAATAGGCTTATCGACGTTTAACACGCCTGATATTGTGTTTTTAATTGGATTTATGTTTTCTTCCATACGAAAATCTCCTGATTATTATTTCCCCTGCATAAATTTTGTTGTTTCCCCTAATACTAACTTTTTTACAGTTTCAAGTCCGCCTGTTATTTCAGCTCCGGCTGCAGGAGGATGCCCTCCTCCATCAAACTGCATTGCGATTTTTGAAACGTCAAACTTTGCATTTGATCGCCAGCTTACTTTTACTTTATCATCTTTTTGTTCATTGAAAAGGACCGCCACATCGATTTTTTCCAGTGATGAAAGGTGATTAGTGAGATCTGCATCATCTCTTCCTTGATATGCTGCAGTTGCTCTGTCTTTAAGTGTGATGGTTGTCCAGGCAAGGTTGTCTTTTGATTTGATCCGTGAAAGTGCACGGCCCCAAATTATACTGGCAGGTAAGGACTGTGCAGTTAAAGTTTGATGATATAAGCCTGGCAGGTCCGCCCCTTTTTCCATAAGGTCAGCGGCTAAGCGTAAAAATTTAGGAGTCACATTGGATGTGCGAAATCCAATTGTGTCGGTAATCATCCCTGTCAATAGCGCATTCGCAATGTCTTTATCGATTGTAAAGCCCCAAAGCGGAAGATATTCAGCAAGGATTGCTGTAGTTGCAGGCTGCTCTGGTATGACCAAATTGGTATTCGCGAATAGCTCGTTGGTAATATGGTGATCAATATTTAAATGTACATCGGGAATTTCAGCGGAGGACCCAACGCGTTTTTTATCGGCGCAATCGAGAGCTATGACAAGGTCGTAATCACCTTTTATGCTCCGTGTAATTTGATTGGCGCCTGAAAGGGACTTGAATTTACGGGGTAATCCATCGGATAAAACCACTTGTGGTTTTTTCCCTTTTTTTTGAAGTGCCAGAGAAAGTCCAATGACCGATCCAATGGCATCTCCGTCCGGTCGGACATGGGAGAGGATTAATGGCATATTGGATTGCGATAATAAATCCCTGATTCTTGTATGAATCTGATCAAAATCAGTTTTCTTGGTTTTCATCTACTGCATTCGTTTTCGTAATAGAATTTAATAACTGCTCAATCCGTTCCGCCCGTTCGGGTGTCTCATCCCAGTAGAAACGCAGCGCCGGGAATGTCCGCAGATTGATTTCGTGTGCTAAAGAACTGCGAAGATACCCGCTCGCGTGCTCCAGGCCAGCGAGGATCTCATTGGATTGAGATTTACCCTCAAGTGAAGACACAAATATTTTTGCAAAGCTTAGTTCCCGATCCACGGTGACGTCGGTGATGTAAACGGACGCCAGTCGTGGGTCGCTGATTTTCCCCGTAATAAACATTTCTGACAATAATTGTTGGATTCTATCTGCAATCCTATTTGTACGTAATTTAGAAGGCATTATTATCTTTCCACTTCTTCGATAACAAATGACTCGATCGTATCACCAATCTCAAAGTCATTAAACCCTTTTATCCGTAATCCGCACTCAAAGCCTGAACGTACTTCTTTTACATTATCCTTCTCGTGTTTTAGAGAAGCAAGATCTCCCTCATAGAGGTTCTTATCATCTCTTAATACACGTGCTTTTGCATTTCGGCGCAGTTCACCATTCATTACTCTACAACCTGCTATGGTTCCTAATTTTGGAATGTGGAATGTTTGCAGGACCTCAGCTTGGCCGAGGATTGTTTCTTTCTCCTCTGGAGCTAGCATTCCTTTAAGTGCTTTTTCAATGTCATCTATCAACCGATAGATGATTTTGTAGGTTCTGATAGAGACACCTTCAGTTTCTGCAAGTTTTGCGGCTGTGTTTTCTGTTTTTACATTGAAACCTAGAACGATCGCTTTCGAAGCAGTTGCAAGCATAATATCATTCTCGGTAATATTGCCTGCCTCTGAGTGAAGAACATTAATTCTTATCTCACTTTGGTCAATCTCATTAAGAGAGTTTGTAATTGGTTCTAATGACCCCTGCACATCAGCTTTAAGGATTAAGCGTAATTCACCCATTTTTCCGGCCTGGAATTTCGCAAACAGATCTTCTAATCCTATTACTTTTTTATTCGAATGTGATTCCTCTTCTTTTCGTTTGCGGTTATTCACGATCGCACGGGCTTCTCTTTCCGTTTCACATACTTGGAATAAATCACCTGCTTTGGGCAGATCATTTAGTCCTAAAACAAGAGTTGGTTGTGATGGCCCTGCTTCTTTAATCTTGTTGTTTGAAAAATCAGACATGGCTTTTAATTTTCCACTTACTGTTCCAGCCGCAATGGCATCCCCTATTCTTAATGTGCCGTTTTGGACCAAAAATGTTGCAACAATGCCTTTGGTTTTATCTACTTCTGCTTCAATGACTGTTCCGATGACCGTTCCGTTTGGATTAGCAAGGATCTTGTAATTTTCAGCAATGAGCAGGATCGCTTCAAGCAGATCTTCAATCCCGGTTTTCATTTTTGCAGAAACAGGCACAATAATCGTGTCACCGTCCCATTCATCCGAAATTAGCCCGACGTCTGCAAGCTGCTGCTTAACATAATCTGGATTTGCATCAGTTAAGTCTATCTTGTTTAGAGCGACAACAATTGGCACTTTTGCTGCTCGTGCGTGCGCGATTGCCTCTTTTGTCTGGGGCATGACGCCATCGTTTGCTGCAACTACCAGAACAACGACGTCTGCTCCTTGTGCACCGCGAGCGCGCATGGCTGTAAAGGCAGCGTGTCCGGGTGTGTCCAGGAATGTGATCTTGTGACCATTATGTTCAATTTGATAGGCGCCGATATGCTGGGTGATGCCGCCGGATTCTCCACCAGCTACATCAGCGTGCCGAATTGCGTCCAATAAAGTAGTTTTTCCGTGATCAACATGGCCTAGAATGGTGACAACCGGGGGACGAGTGATAAGATTTTCCGGATCTTCATCTTCAATCAATTTCCGCCATATAGGTACTTCACCAATTTCGGTTATTTCAGGTATCTCGAGGCTGGCTTCCAACCCCATTTCCGCAGAAACAACCGCTGCAGTGTCGAAATCTATCTGCTGGTTGATATTTGCCATTACACCATTCGCCATTAATATCTTAATAATTTGTATGGGGCTGGTATCTAATTTTATTGCCAGATCGCGTACTGTCGTGATCGATGGTAATTCAATTTTCTTAATTTCATTCTCGCTCATACATGCCTCCGTAATTTCCCCTTTGAACAATCCAAATCTTGTTGAAATGTGTGCGGGCTGTTTTCAAGAGCGAGTGAAATGTATTTGTGAATTTACATTTTTCTTGCCCTATAGCAGCTTGGCAAAATCCTTTTTGCTTTCACCCGCCGTTTTCTTTTTTTGGTAAGGAGTCCATTATTTGAAGTAAATGGCTCCGATCCTCTTCTTTCATCTCGGTTCGCAGGGTTTTGGCTAAAACACCTTTTAATGCCTGCTCCCAGCATGATCTTTTATCGTGTAAATATGCGCCTCGCCCATCTGCTTTCCCTGTGGGATCATACCGAATGCCTTCTGGTGTACGGATGATCCGCATCAAATCTCTTTTTGAAAGCACTTGCTGACAACCCACACAGGTACGCTGCGCAATATGTTTTTTACGTCTCTTCTGTTTTTTCACCACCTTGGTTTACACCTTTGCTCAATCCTCTTCCCAATTACTCCAATCTGACTCAGTGCGTTTGCGTTTTTTCTTAGAGATGGTCACATCAAGATCAGGGTCGTATTCGATCTGTCTTGATTTCTTTTTCTTCTGGGCAGATTTATCATCGGGATCATGCTCACCCGGTTTGATATCTTCTAGCTCGAGTTTAAATAATTCTTCAAATGATTTAATTTTCTCGATTTTTTTAGGCTTTTCTGTTTTCTCATCTATATCTGGTTCATTAATTTCCATGGCGGATTCAGAGGCGGGTTCTTCAGGCACAGATTGCCCTTCTTCAAGAATTGCGTCAACCTGTTTCTCCGCAGATACTTCTGTGGTTTCTTCAGTGGTTGTTTCTCCATCTGTGGGAGTTTCCACGGCAGCTGCTTCAGAGTCTTGTTCAGATTTCAGTTCTTCCTCAACTTCTTCTGATTCAATTATTTCTTCTTCAGGAACAATACCAGGCAGCTTGCTGCCAAAATCTTCAATTTTTTCTAAAGTTTTTGGCCCAACGCCAGAAACTTCTAAAATCTTTTCGGGATTGGTTTTGCTTGCCAGTACCAGCTTGCCGGCAGTATGGAAGCCTGCTTCTGTTAACGCTTCAATGATCTTGTCTGATAAACCGCTCTTAGAAAGATCCATTTTAAATGCGCCAGCAGGAATGGATTGCAGTGCTTCTTCCTTTTTCTTCTCAAATATTTCGAATTTCTCACGTCGTTTAATGATCATAACGAGTTCTAACCGATCATTAAGTTGGTTTAGGAAATCATAATCATTAGTAGGAATAACTCGTCCTTCTACCCTGCGGCCCATTATCTCTTCTGCTTTTGCAATGGCTTCTGCTTCTTCTTTGGCTAATTCTTTGAATTCCTCTTTGTTTTTTAGAGTAAATAACCAGTCAGAGATGGCTTCAGGAAGACTTTTAATGTCAATGCGCCAACCAGTTAATTTCGCAGCTAGGCGGGCATTTTGCCCTTCGCGGCCAATTGCCAGGCTCAGCTGATCTTCAGGAACTACCACAAGCGCGTTCTTGTATTTGTCGGCTGTTTCATTTAAATAAACACCATTGACTCTTGCCGGACTGATCGCTTTAGCGATAAAAGCAGTAGGATCTGAGCTCCATTCAATTACATCAATTTTTTCGTCATGTAATTCGCGAACGATAGCCTGAATGCGGATACCTCGCATACCAACGCAAGCGCCGACTGGGTCAATGCCTTTTTGCGTGGCAGAAACTGCCACTTTTGCTCTGCGTCCAGGTTCACGTGCGATTGAACGGATTTCAACAACGCCATGAAAGATTTCTGGTACTTCATTTTCTAATAATCTGCGTAGGAAATCACGGTGTGTTCTGGAAAGAATGATTTGCGGACCGCGTCCGGTTTCTTTGACTTCTGCAACAAGGGCGCGTATATGTTCGTGAATGCGGAAACGCTCGCGTGAGATCATTTCTTTCCGCGGCATACTGGCCTCGGCTTTTAATTCTAAACCGATCGTTAATCCGCGTGCATTAGCAGCTTGAACGACACCGTTGATGATCTCCCCTAATTGTTTCTCATAAAACTCGTATTGTGCAGCATGTTCGGCTTCGCGAATTTTTTGCTGAATGACTTGGCGGGCCGTTTGTGCAGCAACACGGCCAAAATCATCCGGCGTGCTGTCTACCATAACGATATCACCTAATATAGTATCCTCTTCAATCTTTTTTGCGTCGTCGATGGATACCTCTGTGAGTGGGTTTTGCACGGTTTGGACTACTTCTTTTTCAACAAGGATGTTGAATTTTCCATGTTCCATATCGATAATGGCTTTAATATCTTGTGCACTTGAAGCATTGACTGATTTCCGGTAAGCGGAAACCATCGCTATTGAAAGCGCTTCTATTATGGTCTCTTTAGGAAGGCCCTTTTCTTCTAATACTTCATTGAAGGCCAGCACAAACTCGTTTTTCATGCCAGTGTTACTCCATGGTTCACTATTTGATTATAAGCAGAAAAGTGGGGGAGGCCCACTTCTCGATGAAAACAATAAAGCTGTCAATTACATTTTCAATTCTAACACGCTTTAATAAGCGGTGCAAGAAGGATTGCTAATACTGAAAGATATAGAAAAAGTGGTTCTGGTGGCATACGTTGCAAGAGAAAATGAAAAATATTGTGCTGTACCAATTACTTTGGTTTGTTAATTTTCCTTGTGGATCTTGGTGATTTTTTCCGATTTGGTGTTTATCCGGGATAATTATTAAAATCAAAGCTGAAGATGAAGCCGTTTCTCTTTAAATAGCTAATAATATCTTCATCAGCGCTAAGGATTTCACTTTCTGCAAATTTCAGATCAGGGGCCAAGTCGGTGGTGATGGTATTTCCAGCCCATATAGTAATAAGGCGGTCACCGCGGCTATTCAACGAGGTTTTTAGGACCCGAATATCATTCTCTGATATCTCTTGTGCAGAAACAACCAAAATCAGGCCCACATGCAACATCATGTTGCTAATTTCAGCCAGACGGCGTATATGTTCAGGTCGTACATCTTCCCCTATACCCCGAATATCCGCACCTATACCATATAGTAGATTAGCCATGCCAACAAAATAGACAAACTTTCCATTATGGAAGAGTTTTTCAGTTAGTTTTTTGGCCAATATTTTTCGAAGAGTATTATTTGGAGATCCCGTGATCAAGATCATGCAAGCTTTCTGGTTGTATCTTTCAGCGCGCATCTCCTCGGTTATTGCAATCGATTCCCATTTTTCATTTCTTCTAACAGTACTTTCGTAAATTCGGCTGTGCTCATCAGCCAATGCTTCCACAACAACCCCACCGCCTGAGATCTCATAATCATCCACGATCACGAAACGCCCGGTTTCTGGCATTTCTTCAGCCACATCAAAAGCGGTTATCTTGTCCAGCCGCAGGATGCACTCTGCGATATCATTGCGCCGCACTTCGTTTGACTGTTTGGTTTTCAGTGTCGAAGCATCTAAAACCCGTTCCACGGCTTCCAATTGCATTTCAACCTTCGCGGTGCCAAGTTTGAAGAGGTATTTTTTATCTTTGACAAACGGTTTTTTGCCCATCCAAAAATTTTTTTTTTTATGCTATTTTGTTTGTTTGGTATTTTGTTGTTTTTTTATATAGTGTTTTTAGGTGCGCTTGACAAAGATCTGCTCGGTTGTTGTGAATCCCACAGACCATCCTGCGCTCGAGGTTGTCACGGACGGCTCGCTATTAAAGGATTCAATCGTTTTGACTGTTGAGGTTTTCCAAGATGGATAAAAAGCAACTTCGTCGCCTACGGCGACCTTCCCGGATTCGATACGCCCAGCAATGATGCGCCGGTTATCGCCATCCGAAGTGAATTTATACACGTCTTGAACTGGGATGCGCAGTGGTTTGTCCTCTGGAAGCTTTTCCGGCTCAAATTGGTCGAGCTGCTTTAGCACAGTCAGTCCGTTATACCAGGGCATCTTTTTAGAATGGAAAGCGATATTGTCGCCCATCATTCCACTCACAGGAATGAACCCGAGAGGGGTAATATCTAACTTGGCTAAAAACTCTTTATATTCTTTGGATATTTTGTCATATACATTTTGATCATAATCAACCAGATCCATTTTATTTACCAAAACATAGATCTGCCGAATACCTAAAAAGGACAGCATATACCCATGCCGCCGGGAGTTTTCCTGAACGCCTTCAAAGGCGTCAATGACCATCAATGCTGCTTCAGCCCAAGAGGCGCCGGTGATCATATTTTTTAGAAATTCAATATGACCAGGCGCGTCAATGATCAGATAATTTCGCTTTTTAGTATTAAAAAAGCATCGAGCCACATCAATTGTGATGCCCTGCGCCTGCTCATCTTTGAATGCGTCAAGTAAGAAAGCGTATTCAAACGGTTTGGAATTGCGCCGGCAGTTTTCCTTTACTGCTTCCAGTTTGCCTTCTGGCAGGGAATTTGTATCAGCCAGGAGTCTTCCAATGATAGTGCTTTTCCCGTGATCCACATGGCCCGCGATGACAAGTTTTATTTCTTCACGTTGGTTTTTCATCTTCACATGTACCCGCCTTTTCGCAGTTCTTCCAGACCACCGCCATCTTCTTTATCCTGGTCTCTTCCTGCGCGTTCTGCGATGCTGGTTAGTTTGCCAGAACTCAACTCCTCGATAATATCTTCAACAGTACGTGAATTTGATTGGATGGGTTTTGTGCAGGGCCAGCAGCCCAGAGAGCGGTAGCGGGTGCCGTCCCCCTGGTTGAAATATAGTGATACCATCGGGATTTTTTCCCGTCCGATATATTCCCATACATTTAATTCCGACCAATCCAGCAGCGGATGCACGCGCACGTGTGTTCCTGGAGCGAAATCAGTTTTAAACTGATTCCAAAATTCAGGCGGTTGATCGGTGATATCCCATTCGCTCTTTCTGTCGCGCGCGGAGAAATAGCGTTCTTTTGACCGGCTGCCCTCTTCATCTGCTCGCAGGCCGACGATCACGCCAGTGTAGGGTTCGGGGTTCTTGTCCGTCTCATACTTCCCGGTTTTGTGGTTCAGGCGGAAGCGCGGCCAGGTGCCATTGATCGTGTTCACTAATGCGTCTGTTTTGAGCGCTTTGCAGCATTCAAGGTGCGTCGCGTTACCGTCTGGAAAAGTTTGCTTATTTTCCAGCGCTTTCCGGTTTTGCCCGTAGATCATATCAATGTTGAGCTCTAGCGCTAATTTATCCCGGTATTCGATCATTTCAGGGATCTTGTATGCGGTGTCAATATGTACGAGCGGAAAAGGCACATGCCCAAAGAACGCTTTTCTGGCCAGCCACAGCATAACGGTGCTGTCCTTGCCAATGGACCACAGCATACATAAACTCTTGAATTGGCTGTATGCTTCCCGCAGGATGTAAATACTCTTATTCTCTAATCGGTCTAATTGATTCATATATGTTCATTTCTCTTTGATCACGCCAGCGCTGACAGCTAACTGCATGAGTTTTTTCACACAGGTATTCACGTCATCCATGTCTGTATCCAACACGAGCTCCGGGTGATCTGGCGCTTCATAACCGGATGCGATACCTGTGTAATTCTTAATCTCTCCATTTATGGCTTTTTTATAAAAACCTTTCGGGTCGCGCGCGATGCATGTTTCCAAACTGGCTTTCACATATATCTCAAGGAACATCCCTTGTCGGGCGATCTCCCGCGCTTGTTTGCGGATATTACGTGTCGGCGAGATGAATGTTGCCAGAACGATCACCCCTGCGTCCTGCAGCAGGCGCGCGGTTTCTGCCGCCCGCCGCACATTCTCGGCACGATCCTTCATCGAAAATCCCAGGTCGGCATTCAGTTTTTTTCGCAGGTCATC
>CAZILY010000006.1:0-27840 GCA_964540175.1 uncultured Pelolinea sp.
GCATCGTATCAGTGATCTCTCGCAGGATCATCTCTGAAAGCAAATTAATATCAATTACCGATGAAGCAGCTTGGCTGATACGCTGAATCATCATCACTTCACTGTATCTTTCCCTGAAGAAGAAACGATCAATTCGGCTTTGCAGCATGTCACGGAAAGGTTGAATGATAATCGCCGCAACAAAGGAAACGGCCAAAGAAATTGTAAGTAGTTCCGATTGAGTACCTGCACCAAAAACCAGAAAAGCTACAGTAAGAACAAGGAAATATACCGAACCGATAATCACAGTCGAGATGGTATAAAGAATACTTTTTCTTATCACCACTTTGATATCCAACAATTGGTGCCTGAGAATTGAATAAGTGATGATCAAAGCAGCCACCACGTTCGCCGCAATATCCACTGGATACTTTCCCAGGCCTACAAAATTGGATGCTCCCCCAATCAAGATTACTATGATCGCTATAATAAAAAGCATATTCCTGGTGATATACATTTCATCGCGTGATTCTCGTATATTGCGGTAAAGTTGAAAAAACCTAAATACAGTTAATAAATATCCCGGTCCTGCTACCAATGCGATCCAGAGGCTCAATTCATAAATTAATTCCCCATTAATAATCGAAGCATGCGGTATCACCAGATCGGTAAACAAACTAACTGCTACAGAAATAAATCCATAAACATAAATTAAGTACGACCAACCTTTTATAGGATCATGAACCACTCCCTGTGTAAAATAGAACAGGGTAATCATCGCTGTGACACCAGCTGCAGTCATCAACCGAAACCAAAAGGTTATATTCCCAAAATCAGCCATAACCATGAACGCGCTAATAGACCAGCCTAACATCGAAAGAAGATACAACCGAAATCTACGCTTTAAATTATTTTGTGGCTTGCTAACATCTACCAATACAGATAACAACATATATAAAACTGTTGCAATAGCAGGAATGATCGTGTTCAAGTTAAATATCATAAGCCGAAAATTTTATCCTATTTTCATTAATTTTTCTAACTGCTGGTCTTTAGGCTGCATATGTGGTGGTTTTATATGTGCAAGATCTGCGCCGGCATCCTTCTGGCTCTGGATATAATTTTTAAATGCGCCAGAAGG
Source organism: uncultured Pelolinea sp. (assembly GCA_964540175.1). Classification (GTDB taxonomy): domain Bacteria; phylum Chloroflexota; class Anaerolineae; order Anaerolineales; family Anaerolineaceae; genus Pelolinea. The sequence continues at coordinate 1,121 of CAZILY010000006.1, forward strand.
CAGTTTTGTGATCAATAAATAATCGTCACCCATTATCTCTTCCAGATCCCCAAATTCTGGATTCTCTTTGATCAGGGCTTTTTTGATCTTTTTCTTTAATGCGGTGAGAGAAGATTTTTCTGCTTCATCTAATTCAAGATACAGGTTAAGAATTGTTTCTCCATCTACAACTTCCTTTCTGACGGCCCAATCCACATATTGAATGCCTGATTCCTCCAAAGAATGCCAGACGGTTTTTTCGGTAAACCTAACCATATTCCTTAAATCCAGGTAATCATCACATCGGGAGAAGAACCTAAATTGGGGCAATTTACATCCAATTTCCGTGTCTTCCGTTGCAATCACTTCAAAAAAGTCACCGATCCGATAGCGCAGTAACACACCTCCGTGGAAATTTGTCATCACAATTTCATACACACCAGGAGATAATTCATCCATTAAAAGAGTTTTTGGTGTATAGGAGGGGTCCTCTTTTGCTTTTTGATGTTCCTCAAGAGGAATAAATTCATAGAAATTAATATCTGGCAGGAAAGTCATCCCCTTATAATTCCATGCCTGCATACAAAGAAGGCCTCCCTCTGTGGTTCCAACTATTTCCAATGGCATCTTCCCCCAATAATGCTCAACCTTATCTTTATAAATATCCGTATCCATCCCGCCTGCCCCTATTCCCTTAAGATTCCAAAGATCCTTCGGTAGAACATTTCTCTTCTGCAATTTTGCTTTCACGGAAGCCTTGATATATCTGCCAAGGATACTTGGCTTAAGCATTTTTAAGGAGAATTTACCCCCACTCTTTCCACTTTCAATAAGCTCCCCCATTTTTACCAGAATGCTTGCTAAACCAGTAAAATAATCAATTCCTGTTTCCATGCCTTTGCTGAACCCGGCTGCTAACCGCTCGCCGAATTCCATTTTCTCTCCTTCAGCAAGTGATGGAATGAACTTCACGTCAATCAAATCTTCAATGGCTAAACACATATAGGCGGAAATATATGGCAAAGGTGCCATTGCGAGGAGAAAAATATCATCTGTTTCAACCTGAACATCTCCTTTTTCTAAGGCAGAGGTAAGAATCATCCCCGTTAAAAAAGCTTCACCGATTTTTTCATACATACCGTCTGATAAGGGGACCCACTTACAGCTATATTCCCCGGATTTCCCTGATGTACGCGCCCACCGATAGTTTGCTTTCGGTAAATCATCTTCTTTTTTATCCACCAGGAATTCAACATAATCTGCATAGGCAGTTAGTGGCACTTTCTTCCGGAACTCTTCAACTGTCTTTGGGGGACGTTTCCCAAAAAAGTGTTTTCCCAGATTGCAATCCTTCAATGTTGCAAACTGTTCAATGAGCAGCCGTTCCTGAATCTGCATATATTCTTCTAGTGAAAGATCCAGGTATCCACAAAATTTTGCCCAAATTTTTTCTTTTTCACCCTTCTTAATTAGTTCAGACGTGTATGTCATCTTTGTACCTCCATTGGTTTTTCTGCTTCAATTATGACCGGGTTGGGAGCCCAGAACCGTTTTGACTTTAATTCTCGTGCTTTTATGGATATAAAACCTTGCTCTTTAATAACCTCTCGCCATTCGCTTACAGTTAAAATATTGGCAATTGCCTCTGATTCCGCTTTCGCGCGAGTTAGATTTTCCGCAAATATGAAATATATAAAAGCAACCATCTTTATCAAGGCTCGGATTATTCCAATCTTCCATCGTTTTGATCCCCCAACATCCGCGGCATGGAACTTGCCATTCGGCTTAAGCGATGAGTAGCTATTCCTAAGCAGAAGATCAACATTCATATGATGGGTTGCCAGGCAGCAAGTAACAATATCAAATGTGTGTTTCTTGAACGGCATCGCATGTGCTGATGCACAAACCAATTGGATAGATGAATTGTTGCCATTCTCTTCAATCTGTTCTTTCGCATTAGAAAGCATTTCGAAAGTAATATCTAAACCGATCACATGACGATAAGGAATCTTCTGTGTCGTGAGATATTGCGGAATAAATGCCGTGCCGGTTGCAATATCAAGGATATTCTGCTGACCAACAAAATCAATTTCGTTGACCAGCTCTTGAATAAATTCCAAATAACTAACCCCCCATAAACGGTTCAATTCGCTATTCATCAGATTTTCATAGCGCGATGCCATTTCTGAAAATGTCTCGATGATATGATCTTGTTCGCTCATTGTAATGGCACCTTAAATTCTAATATTATTGTCCGCCCTCCGAACTTTACAATTATATACGATTTTCCTCTTTTTTAATCTGAGATATTCAAATCCTCGTCGGCTGACAAACGGAGGATGTAAAACAAAGAAGATAAGCGATTCATGTACGCAAGGATTTCATTTTCAAATTTCGGATCCTCACGAAAAGCACCAACTGCCTGTCTTTCCATTTTTCGCGTAACTGTTCGGCAAATATCCAAAGCCGCACCCGCCATGGTTTTTCCGGAAAAAGTGAAACCTTTTGGATTATCCAATTCTCTGCTATATAAATTTATTTTGCCTTCCAGCCATTTTGTGGATTTCCCGGCATTAAAATCATCCGCAGTTGACTTAGATGCACCTGCGATTACCCCCATTACCTTTGAGAGAGATATTTGAACAAATCGAAGGTCCTTTTTTAATTCAGGTTCCTCAATTATACTGATCGCTAACCCTATAAAAGCGTTAACCTCATCAATAGTTCCGATTAAATCCAGGATTGGATTATCTTTTGTAATTTTTCTGCCGCTAATAAGGTATGTATCGCCAGAATCACCTTTACCAGAAAAAAACACACCCCCCAAACCATCTTTATCCATTTGGCTCTGCTCCAGATTGAGCAATCAGGAACCAATCAGTAATATTCCAGAAATGATCACCAGAATCATACATAGACCCAACTCTTACACCCTGAATACCCTGGTCTACAGCAAAGGTATAGATCGGGTAAAACAGGGGCAGTGCTGGTAACTCATCCGAAAAGATAACCTGGAAGTTTCTATATAGCCTTGCCCGTTCTTCCAAATCCTGTGACACGCGTGCCTCCTCAAGATATTGGCTTACAACCTTGTTTTCCCATTGCGAATAATTTTGACCGCCTATCTGCTGAGCTTGATCCCAAAATGGATATGGGTCCGGATCAGGCGAACGGAAATATTTAATATCGATCAATGCCGCCTCATAAGTTAATGGCTGTAAATGGTCGAGGATTAAAACATCGTAAGGTACTGAAATCAATTCAACACTAACGCCAAGTTTTTCCCAGTCAGACTGGATTGACTCAGCAATTTTGGTATGGTAGATATCATTCGGGTGCACAAGAGAAAACGTAAATGAAATGCCGTCTTTTGATCGCACAGAACCAGATTCTCCCTCAACAACATATCCGGATTGCCTTAATAAGTTGATCGCTTCCTGGACATTTTGGTCTACTCGCTGATTCCCACCGTAATAGGCCCAGGAATTTTTCAAGAGTGGTACATCTGCAATCACTCCCTGCCCATTGAGAACCCGATCTATCATCCCTTTCCGGTCAAGGCCCATTAACAATGATCTTCGTACTTCTTTCTCTTGAAAAAATCTGACATCATTATTGTTCAAATTAAAAATGATCATGGAAATTTCGGGTTTGATCACGCTATAAATGGATAAATCAACATTTGTTAAGGCTAAGTCAAGAATATCAGCCGAAACTTCACTGAGTCCCTGCACATTACCTTCAATATAAGCAGTGAACGCCTTTTCGTAACTTTCATAATAACGAAAAACAACTTCATTTATAAAAGGAGAGGGTAAATAGTAATCTATATTTACGGAAAGGATCACACTATTAATAACCCCACCCTCACTGGTTAATCCTTTAAATTTATAGGGACCGCTTCCAACGGGTTTTAGATTAAATTCCGAGTTAATCATCTCAGAATAGGTCATTCCCGATAAAATATGCTTAGGTAAAACCCCGAAATTTAAATAATCAACAAACGGGGCAAAAGGTTCCTGCAGTCGGAATTGAAGTTGTTTGTCGCCTAATGCGATTACCTCCACTGTCCGCCAAAATTCTTTAATGTCCTCAGGCAAGACAGAATCAGGATCACGCATCAACTCAATCGTAAACACGATATCATCAGAAACGACCGGATTCCCATCATGCCAATAGGCATTCTCTCGAATCAAAAAGTTATAAGAAAGCCCATCGTAAGACACGCCCCAAGATTCTGCTAGATCCCCCTCAGGTAATCCTCGCGTATCAAATTTAACAAGGCTAGAGAAGATCAAACGATCAACATCACGATCAGCAGAATTGTAATAATCAAGTATAGGGTTTAGCCGCTGTAGTTTACCAATTAACGCCTCAGTATATGACCCCCCACGAGTTGGCACTGGTGAAACTAAACGAAACCCTGTTTGTTCGCTTAGCAATAGCAGTCCAACCACCAAACCAGTTAAAAGAATAATTATGATCTGCCAACGAAATTGTTTCATATATGGATTGATTTTACAATAAAAATGAGCTTACTTCTATTATGGGAAAAAGCCCATTTTTTATAGTATTTGAAAATAACTATCTGCTTACTGCAATAGTTGCAACCACCAAAACTACGAATACGATCGCGAGAATTACGGTAATCCAAAATAAAGTTTTTTCGATCCCACGGCGTGCGCTGAAAACGCTTCCCGCGCTTTGCCCAGTTAGACCGCCCAACCCAACACCTTTATTTTGCAAAACAATACTAACGATCAACGCCAACGACGTTATAATCAATGCAATTTGAAAATATGTAACCAATTTTTACCTCCAATAATAAGCAGAGAGGATTATACCTTTTAGATACCAAATCAGTCAACACTATGAATGAAATAATCGCTAATATTCATATACACACTTCTTATTCTGACGGCAGCAAGATCCACGCTGAAATAGCTGAAGATGCGATCAAATCAGGAGTTGATGTTTTATTCTTCACTGACCACAATATTTACGTTGAAGAAATAGGTGGATATTTTTACAATTCAGATGGCAGGGTATTAATGATCATGAGCGAAGAAATTCACGACCCAAATGCCTTTCCTCAAAAGAACCACCTCCTTGCTCTTGGAGTTGGAAAGAGTCTTTGCAAACTTGCAAGTAATCGCCAAACCTTAATAGACAAAATCCATTCAATGAGTGGACTTTCTTTCATTGCACATCCATATGATCCAGCTTTACACGCTTTCAATGAAGCAGATATTTCCTGGGAAGATTGGTCAGTTAAGAGATTTACCGGGATTGAATTATGGAATGGGTTTAGTGAATTAAAAGTTCGTGTGAAAAAAAAGAGTAGTGCATATTTTTATGCTTTTTTTCCAAAATTTCTTCCATTGTCACCTCCATCGAGAACATTAGAAATCTGGGATAATTTACTAAAAAAAGGATCAAAGATAGTTGCCATTGGTGGCTCTGACGCACATGCGATTCAATACTCAGCCGGCCCATTGAAACGAGTAGTTTTTCCATATAAATACCATTTCAAAACAATTAATAACCACTTACTTCTAAAAGAGCAATTAACCGGAGATGCCCAAAAAGACAGCAAATCTATTCTGGATACACTTCGAAAAGGTAATTCCTTTATCGCAAACGATCTGATCAAATCCTCCAAAGGGTTTAGATTTTATTTGTGCAACACAAATTCTAAAATCCTAATGGGAGAGTCTTGTCGTTTCGAAAAAAATCTTAAATTAAGAGTAATTCTTCCACATTCTGCTGATTGCATTATTATCAAGAATGGGAACCAATACCATCGTGTTTTTGGAAAGAATAATATAGAAGTCGAAGTATCTTCACCAGGAATTTACCGCGTTGAATGTTATAAATGGTTTTTAGGGCGCAAACGAGGTTGGATATTCAGCAACCCCATCTACATCAGATGAACTGGTTATCCCTTGATCACTGCGATCGGTTTCAGTCGAGCAACTTTGCTGGCTAAATTTGCCCCCACAACACACCGGATGACACGATCCACGTCTTTATAAACCTGCGGAGCCTCTTCTGACAAGCCCGCCATTGATCCTGCCTTAATATAAATCCCTTTCTCATGTAAACGTTCACGCACCTTTTCCCCACGAAAACGTTTTCGAGCTTGTGATCGACTCATCACTCTGCCAGCACCGTGACTGCATGAGCTAAACGATTTTTGTGCCGCCTGGTTAGTACCAAGCATTACCCATGAATGAGTACCCATGCTTCCCGGGATCAGAACAGGTTGCCCAATTTCCTTGTATTTACTCGGCAAATCATTGTGTCCTGGGCCATATGCCCTTGTGGCGCCTTTTCTGTGCACACAAACCGTTTGCCCTTTACCATTGATTTTATGCTTCTCTATTTTCCCAATATTGTGTGCAAGATCATAGACAGTACATAAATTTAAACTTCCAGGAATTTTTGACAATACTTCTCTGAATGCTCTTCTGGCATAAAAAGCCAGAAGCTGCCTGTTAGCAAATGCAAAATTCGCGGCGCAGCGCATAGCTGATAGATAATTCTTCCCCTCCTGCGAATCCAGCGGTGCACAAACAAGTTCACGGTCGGGAAGATTAAAGTGAAATTTTTTCGCCACATGCTGAAAATCCTTTACATAGTCCGAGCAAACCTGATGGCCCAATCCTCTCGAACCAGTGTGGATTTGTAGTACAAGGCGCCCTTTTTTTAATCCAAGAATTGCTGCCGCTTTCTTATTTTCAATTTTATCAACAACATCAATCTCAATAAAATGATTGCCAGAACCTAATGAACCTAATTGAGGCATGCCACGCTGGATCGCTCTTGAACTGATCATTGACGGGTTTGCACCATCAATGCAGCCTCTATCTTCAATAAACGTAACATCATCATTAGTAGAAAACCCATTCCTAAGAGCCCAACGAACACCATTGGCACATACGTCTTCGATTTCATTTTTGGTCAGCTTCAATCTGCCGCCTTTTCCCACCCCACTCGGGCACAGTGAATTAATTTTATAGATGAGGTCTTCAATAAATGGCTTCGCTTCCGTGTATTCAATCTGAGACGCCATCAAGCGCACCCCGCAATTAATATCATATCCAATCGCGCCCGGTGAAATAACACCATTATTTAATGAAGTTGCAGCAACTCCACCAATTGGGAATCCATACCCCTGATGAACATCCGGCATCACACAAACATTTTTTACAACACCCGGGAGATGCGCGGCATTTATCGCTTGCTGTAGAGAAGTATCTTTCATGCTTTCATGAAGCATTTGCACATCCGCAAAAACAATAACCGGCACACGCATACCGGACTGAAAATCCCGCTTTATCTCCCACTCATATTCGCTAATCTGGTGAAAGTCATTGATGTTCATGTTTTTATAATATAGCTTCCTTATACATCAAATACTATGCGTGTTTGAAATTGTCCATTTATTTGCATAATATTCAATTGATTAAAGGTAACTGCTTTTATCTCTTTATTACAGGAAATGATCGAAGAACATTGAAAAGTACTCTCTAATTTAGAACCTGAAATCTTAACTTGAATATTATATGGATACCGCTTTTGTTCAACTAAAAACAAAATTTCACTTAGGAATGCCACCAATAAACTCTCATGATCGTTTTCAGTCAACAAAAGTTTTTCGCATCCTACATCCCCTTCTTGACTATTTACTTCCATGATCGAGAGCATCCCAATAGCGGCGTTAATAAACAACTCATCCAAACTGCACCCTAGCACTTCAATTGCCTCATCAGCAGTATGTGGGACCTCGAATACTTTAGGAAGCTGTTGATTTTTACGCATCTACTATAATTATATGTTATGAGATTTACAATTTCAGATATTGAAACAAAACTTGAGACCTTCTTCGAAGATAAATTACAATCCTTCTTTAATACTAGCCCGCTGATCTTGTTGACCGATGTGTTGATTAAAGAATTTGAAAATAGCATTCGGATAAAAGATGGTAAAAGGATTGCCCCTAATGTATTTAATATTTTTATCCAGAAAAAGGATCATTTCAAAGAGGACGAGCTAATAGAATGGAAAATATTTGCTCATCAATTAATAATAGAATTAGCCCAGAACAACTCATATATATTAAGTGGACCTATTTACCTGGAAACCTTTTTCGATGAAACTATAAAAAATAAGTATTTGGTTTCCGCCGCACAAACTACTCCAACTTCCGGCAAAACAATCAATATAATAACAAAAACAGCCTCCTTGTCAGATGACGGGAAATTCCCAAGCGCTTATATGATCCTCTGGAATGAAGAAATTTACGAAATAACAAAAAGCGTCACCAATATCGGGCGAAGAGACGATAACGATTTGATCATCGATAACTTGAGAGTCTCACGGTTGCATGCACAGATTCGAAAAATAAAGGGTGGCTTTATGCTCTTTGATATTGATTCAACAAGTGGAACAAAAGTAAACGGGCATCTAATTAAACAACACCGATTAATAAATGGAGACGTCATAGAAATTGCAGATGTACCCATTATCTTTAGCTGTGACGGCAATTTCGGTGATAAGTATCCGCAATCAGCAAAAACCATGAAATTAAAAACAAAAACTTCAGGAAAAATATAATGAGTGCTGGAATAATACTAACCCTTCGAGTTCTTGCCGCCTTAAGTTTATACGCATTCTTGGGACTCATTATCTTTACCTTATGGAAAGATTTAATAAACACTAATAAAACAATTGCCGGCAACCTTCAAACTCCAATCACCATAAGAAATATTTCCAAGGATGAGACCCGGGACTTCAAGGATAATGAAATATTTGTAGGCAGGGACGAACTCGCGCAGATTAGATTTCAACATGATGAAGCCGTTTCAAATATGCACGCACGTCTATTCTATAAAGAAAATAATTGGTGGGTTGAAGATCTGCAATCCACAAACGGGACATTTCTAAATCAAAATCCAATTAATACCCCCGCTATTATTATCTCAGGAGATCAAATCACTTGCGGGAAAACCACTATCGAAATCACCATGGAGAATAATCCGCACCTTGCTGAGATATAATCAGCTAGTTTACCTAACAGTTTTTTTAATGGAGTAAAAACATGGATAACAAACCCATCCTGGGGGTCATCGGCGGATCAGGATTATATGATTTCCCCGCTTTAGAGAACAAGAAAGATGTTGTGGTTCACACTCCGTTTGGCGATCCAAGTTCACCAATTATTATTGGGGAATTATCAGGAAAACTGGTCGCATTCCTGGCGCGTCATGGAATTGGGCATGTCCATTCACCCAGTGAAGTAAATTACCGAGCTAATATTTATGCACTTAAATCCATCGGTGTGGATCAGGTTGTTAGCATATCCGCTTGTGGCTCGCTTAGAGAAGACTATTCCCCCGGTCAAATTGTAATTCCCGACCAAATTATTGATTTCACTCATAAGCGTCAGCGATCTTTTTTTGGTGAAGGGGCAGTTATTCATGTCAGTGCACCCGATCCTTTTTGTCCAAATCTCTCCAATAGGCTTTATCAGGCAGCTTTGAATACAGGTGCGACAGTTTACAAAAGCGGTACGTTCATTACAATTGAAGGCCCACGTTTTTCCACTAAAGCAGAATCGAACCTATACCGTAAATGGGGAATATCCATCATCGGCATGACTGCCTGCCCGGAAGTATTCCTTGCCAGAGAAGCGGAAATGTGCTATTCAACGATGGCGCATATTACAGATTATGACGTCTGGCACACGAATGAAAAACCAGTAACAGTGGAAATGGTAATCGAAGTCCTTAAGGCAAACACTGCAATCGCACAAGAAGCTATCATGAATCTTGTGAAAAAACTACCCGAGAAAAGGGCATGCGATTGTGAAAATGCGCTGAAAGATGCCGTGATGACCCAGAGAGATTTTATACCAGAAAAGACAAAGGAAAAACTTAACCTGCTGCTGAGTAAATACCTTTAATGTTGAAGGTTTTCTCTATAGAAAAAATAACAGAAAATAACACACAGCAGAGATTGCTTATTTTGGCAGCCGTTTTTCTGTTTCTATTATCTATCCTTCTTACTCTTTCCCCCGCGGTCAGATATAGAAGCTGGGAAGTTGACTATATTTGGTGGCATTGGATTGGTTATTTTTTATGGCTGGTAAGTTCAATTAGCATTCACTATTCAATAAAATCACACCTAGAAGGTTCGGATCCATTTATTTTTATTATCACCCAATTGATGAATGGATGGGGTTTGTTGACAATATGGAGAATAAACCCTTTTTTTGGACTCCGCCAAACTTTGTGGTTATCCATTTGCACAATTATTTCAATTATCCTAATAAGAACGCCCTCAATTATAAAACAGCTAAAAAGATTCAAGTATTTTTGGTTGGCAGTTGGATTGTCCTTAATCACGCTTACTTTTTTCTTTGGTACATACCCTGGAGGAATCGGACCCAAGTTGTGGTTAGGGTATAAGGGTATTTTTTTTCAACCTTCAGAGATTCTCAAAATTATTTTAATAATTTATCTGGCATCTTATTTTTCAGAAAAGCAATCAGGAAGTTTTGATTTTTTCCATACAGTTATTCCAACAACTGTGCTCGTTCTCGCTTCATTGATAATATTGGTTGGTCAAAGAGACTTAGGGACAGCGTTAATCTTCATCACGATTTACATATTCATGGCGTATTTCGTCTTTGGGAAAAAACGTATTCTTGCTGTCGGTAGTATCTTGCTAGTTTTTTCTGCTATTGCAGGATACATTATGATTGACCTGATTAGAATCCGTTTTCAGGCTTGGATTCTTCCCTGGGGAGATACTCAATCTAGTTCATACCAGATCATCCAGTCAATCATTGCATTATCTGCGGGTGGTTTATTTGGCACTGGAATTGGTTTAGGGTACCCAAATCTTGTTCCCCTCTCCCATTCTGATTTTATATTTACGGCGATCGCTGAAGAAACAGGTCTAATTGGAAGCATTGGATTCATATCCTTGTTGGTGATGTTTTTATTCAGAGGGATCAAGATTTCAATAGAGTCCAAGAATAGATTTCACAGATACCTTGCTGCTGGAATTACAACCTATGTTATCGCCCAATCAATTTTGATCATTGGGGGAAATATCCGTTTATTTCCCATTACCGGCGTGACCTTACCTTTCGTTTCTTATGGTGGATCATCTCTACTTACATCCTATTTGGCACTCAGTATGCTGATAATAATAAGCGGCCAAAAAGAAAAAAAGCACACGCTCATCACTAATACAAATCCTTCCAGAATCGTTACTGCCATCTTCACAGTTTGCCTGGCTGCAATCACGATGACAATTGGTTGGTGGGTAATCATCCGCGGCAATGATCTTCAGAATCGCAGTGATAATCCACGTCATCTCATATCCAATACTTTTGTGAAACGGGGACAAATTCTTGACAGGAACAACAACCTGATTGCAGAAACCGAAGGTAAACCTGGCACCTTTAATAGATTTTATCCATATGTTCCTTTAAGCAACTCAATTGGTTACATTCACCAAAAGTACGGACTTTATGGAATTGAAAAAGAATATGATGAATATTTAAGTGGAATTAAAGGATACCCTGCTCACACACTTTGGATAAATTATCTCTTATATGACCAACCCCCAGATGGAAGGTCAATCCGGTTAACCTTAGATCTAGACCTACAAAGAGCAGTTGATGACTTAATGAAAGAAAATCAAGGTGCAGCAGTGGTAATGAATGCAGAAAGCGGAGATATCTTGGCAATATCAACATACCCATTTTTTAATGCAAACCAATTAGAAGAGAATTGGGAGAATTGGAATAATGACGAAAATGCACCGTTTCTCAATAGAGCTACCCAGGGAACATATCCAATTGGCGGATTGCTCTCTTCACTTTTACTCTATAAGCAAGATATCAACTCGATCAAGGATTTTAATAATTCCAAAATATTCTCAAGCGACAAAAACACTCCTGAATGCAAATCTCCTGCTCTTGATTTTGATAATTGGCAGTCTAACGTTAAAAACGGATGCCTTTCAACACTTTCACAATTAATTAATTTTGAAAACCTTGCATCCATAAATGAATCACCACAATTTGAATTCATCTTCGATGTTCCCAAAATTGGACTCCCGGCAAATATTCCAATAGAAATTTCACCAGATGCAATTTGGATCGACTTAATATCAGGTAAAGATCAAATTCGCACCAGCCCTCTCCAAATCGCAGCAAGTTTGGCTCCACTGAGCAATGGTGGATACACAACAGAGCCAACAATTCTTACTTCAGTTAATGTCTCATCCGGGCAATGGGTCATACTTCCCCATGAAGAAAAACAAGCACTAATGAAACCAGAAAAAGCAGCGGAGATTGCACAATTCCTCTCCTCAGATGAAGGAAAAAAGTGGGAGCTGAGTGCGGTCACATATGATTCTAATGGCGCTTATAGTTGGTATGCGCTGGGCACAACCAATAGTAGTAATACAACGCCAATTGTTATTACTGTGGTTATTGAGAGCGATAACCGAGAAAAGAGTCGATTAATTGGAAAAGATATCTTTAACGCTTTGAACTTTTAATATCTCTTTACGCTTCAATTAAACGAATGAATTTGCGTTTGCCAACTTGCAGCACACCCTTGTGCATCTGATCATTCCAATTCGAGATAACTTTTCCGTCAAGTTTTACCGCCTTTTGTTCCACCATTCTCCGGCCCTGACTTCGACTGCCAACCAACCCCGAAGCAACCAGCACATCTAGGCAATTCGCATCTTTAGAAACAAAAAAATCACCTACATTGTCAGGAATAGTTTTTTCCTGAAATTTCTGAATAAAAACTTTCTGCGCAAAATCCGCTTTCTGTTCACCATAGAAAGCACTGGTTACTTCATAAGCTAATTTCATTTTTGCATCTCTTGGGTGTAATTCACCAACAGAAATCGCTTCCTCAATTTCCTCAATCACTTCAGGAGACCAGCGGGTTACCAAACGTGAGTAAACAGGCATACTTTCATCAGGAATGCTCATTATTTTCCCATAAACATCATCTGGTGTGGTTGTTATAGGAACATAATTCCCCATTGATTTGCTCATTTTTTCCGTTCCATCAGTTCCTGGAAGGATACCTAAACAGATTGCAATATTTGGTTGAGCACCGAGTACCGTCATCACCTTTCTGGATGCTGTCACAATATTAAAGAATTGATCCGTTCCGCCAACCTGTACATCTGCTTTTAGGCTGTATGCGTCATATCCCTGCATTACAGCATATAATGCCTCATGCAGATAAATTGGCTCTCCTTTTTTCCAGCGCAATTTAAATTTTTCGCGGCTGAGAAATTGCTGCACAGTGAAATTTTGTGTAAGCTTTATTATCTCAGCAAAATTTAATTTTGAAAGCCATTCAGAGTTATATCTGATTTTTGTTTTTTCCTTATCTAGAATTCGGAAAGCCTGGGTAGCATATGTTTCTGCATTTTTTTGGATTTCTTGCGAAGTGAGAATAGGCCTGCTTGTATCTTTATCAGATGGATCTCCAATTAATGCAGTATAGTCACCAATTAGAAAAGTTACCTCATGCCCAAAATCCTGGAATTGGCGCAGTTTACGCATCGTAACAGTATGCCCTAAATGCAAGTCCGCTTTGGTAGGATCATAACCGCAATAAACCTGCAAAGGGCGATTTTCTTTTTCTGCTTCCAGTAACCGTTCAAATAATTCCCTTTGCATTGCTTCTTTGATCTTTTCGTCACCATATTCAGTCCCCTGCATAAGTACGGTAACTTGTTCTTTAATATCCACGAAATCCTCCGAATATTGTGTGCTGGATGATTATACCAACTTATTTTTCCCAATAATTCTACATGCTATAATCAGCAAATGGGTATCATGGAAACCGTACTCGTACTAAATGCTAACTTTGAACCGATTAATGTTTGCCCCATGCGGCGGGCAGTATGCCTGATGTTCTTAGAAAAAGCATCTTTAGTCATGAATGGCCGAGGTGAAATCCGCACCATCAATCGCTCATATCCCCGGCCATCAATTATTCGCCTTCAAAGGATGATTAGCCGTCCACGACCCCAGGTCAAATTGAATCGGAAAGAAGTATTCCGAAGAGACCATCATACCTGCCAGTATTGCGGAAAGAAAAATAAGGATCTCACAATTGATCATGTTATTCCTCGCCATCAAGGGGGGCAGCAAAATTGGGAAAACGTCGTAACTGCCTGCTCCAGTTGCAATCACAAGAAAGGCGGAAGGTCCTTACGCGAAACAGGTATGCGCTTACAAAAAGCCCCAAAAGCTCCTCCGAATTCAGCAATCTACATATATAAGCACTATCTTACTGAAAATGGAGAGTGGGAACCTTTCCTCAGTGGATGGTAAACTAAAAGAGATTCCGGTTCACGGAATCTCTTTTTTACTTAATTCATACTTCTTATCAGCTTTTCTCTGGGCAAGCCCATTGTCTAACATCATGAGCACATTGCCTAATCGCCACCTAATTTTAGATTCTCGAGAATAACGGTAGCATTCTTTTCCCCTTCAACCTGTTTATTTCACACCTCCGATAATTATTCGATTAATAGTCCATTTATATATATTGGACTATCAATGTTTCATAAATTCTTTCTAACACCTATCCCTTTTATTGATCAATATAATTTTTCTGGTTTCTATTCAATCATTTCTCCCTTTACGTGACGAAAAATCATAATACTTACGCTGACCACCGCCACTACTGCCATTGTCATTTGATTTGCATTTATACTGCCAACATAGGACCTATCTAACCTGATAAACTCTAAAAGAAATCTCCCGATCGGGTATACGATTAGATAAATACTAAAAACATCCCCAGGTAGCAGCTTGTTTTTTAACTTCCGCGAAACAACAATAAGCAGGAAGAAATTACAAATATTCCATAAAGATTCATATAGGAACATTGGGTGGAAATGCGAAAATTCTTTATAACCTGGTAGTCGATGAGCCAAATCAATGAAGATTGCCCAAGGAAGATTCGAAGGTGGGCCATATAGCTCTTGATTAATAAAGTTACCCCATCGGCCAATTGCTTGTGCCAAGGCAAGTCCTGGAGCGATAATGTCTGCCCATGTGAGAAAATCTAAACCCTTCTTTTTTGAGTATACAAGCAGAGCAATGAAACCACCAATTACCGCGCCTGGAATACCTAATCCTCCCTGTCGAATATTGAAAATTTCTATGGGATGGGAAAAATAATAATTCGCCCCCACCCCCATCGATTGTGAAGGAGTTAATACATGCCATAAGCGAGCACCAATGATCCCGGACACCAATAACCAAGGGACCATATCCCAAATATACTCACTATCAAACCCGCGCCATTCAGTTTCCTTAATCGAAACCCAAACAGCAGCAAGAACTCCAAACATAATTATTATTCCATAATAATATATTTTTAGAGGTCCAATAAAAAATCCATTAGACAATTTCGGCTCCCTTCTTCTTTATAAAAATAATCACTGGTTTTCCTTAAAATAAGATCGCACAAACCATAATCGCTGAAAGGCAGTAAAATTCCCTAACAAAGCAATTATTAGTACACCTATCAAAGGTTGCTTAACATATAAACTAAGTACTAAGATAAAAAGGCGCTCTACCCTTGTCAATATTCCTGTTTTTACTTCAACACCTAATCCTTCAGCGCGAGCACGAATATAAGACACAAGGAAGCTTCCGCATAAAGCA
This sequence comes from uncultured Pelolinea sp., assembly GCA_964540175.1. Lineage (GTDB taxonomy): Bacteria > Chloroflexota > Anaerolineae > Anaerolineales > Anaerolineaceae > Pelolinea. The sequence continues at coordinate 16,836 of CAZILY010000006.1, forward strand.
AGATATACCAGGATAATTCCGGTATTATTATTGGTGGATGAAAAGTAAACTAAAATCCCGAAAAGAAGTGTCATTTCCGAGTATCTATCTATAAGCGAGTCAAATAAACACCCAAATTTACTTGGCTCACCCAATAATCGCGCCATAGTACCGTCAATTGCATCAAACATGCCTGCCAGGGAAGCAATTACACCGCCAACAACAAGTTTTCCATCTGCAATGAACAGAGCTGCTCCGATACTACCTAACAGACCTAATAGAGTGACAAAGTTGGGGGTCAAACCAGTTTTTAAAAATAACGAGGATACAAAAACTAGGGTTTTATTAAATTTTTTCCTCAAGAAATCTGTGATTGTCATATATATTTTCTGCAATTTCCTAATAATTACGGTTGATAATCGTCTTCTTCAGAAATCGAGGAGTCTGGTTCTTTTTTCACTTTCCTAACTCGCCCCCCTGATTCTTTGGGACCTACAACTCCGATTTCTTCCAATTCATCCATTAATCTCGCTGCTCTTGGAAATCCTATTCGCAGCTTCCTTTGTAAACGTGAGGTAGATGCATACCCATCACCCTGAATCAGATCAATTGCTTGATCAAGCAAATTATCCTTAGAACTGGTTTGGGATTCGACAAGGTTTTCCCAGGGTGCTGTGGTTGAATAGCCATCTTCAAGATCAGTCTGGCTTTGCCAGTGGTTGATGATTCCTTCTATTTCTCGATCATCTACCATAACACACTGAGCACGTTTTAATCCCGCTGTCTCTGGATCAAGGAACAGCATATCGCCTTTTCCCATCAAAGTTTCTGCACCATTTGTATCCAGAATAACTCGTGAATCTACTGATGAAGCTGTCATGAATGAAATTCTGGCGGGAAAATTTGCCTTTATAAGACCTGTAATTATATCCGTACTGGGTCTTTGTGTGGCAACAACCAGATGAATACCCGTTGCTCTGGCCATTTGTGCTAATCGGACTAAATACGTTTCAGCTTTTTCGGGTTCTGAAAGCATCAAATCTGCCAATTCGTCTATCACGATCACAAGTTTAGGAAGCCCAGGTTTTCCTCTCCGAGTCATTTTCAGATTATAAGCATCCAGATCGCGGGCGTTTACTTCCTCGAGCTTTTTATATCTTTCTTCCATTTCCTTGATAGCCCAGGCCAGAACTGCAAGCATTCGGTCGATTTGAGTTTCAACTTTTCCCATTAGATGCGGTAACCCATTAAATCGAACTAATTCCACCATCTTGGGGTCGAGGATCACAATTCTTAGATCCCTGGGTGAATTATTCATCACAATACATGAGATAATTGAGGTAATACAAACTGATTTTCCTGATCCTGTCGTGCCAGCAACAAGTAAATGCGGCATCTTCGCCAGATCAGCAACAATCGGATTTCCAGACACATCCAGCCCAAGAGCCAAACTTAACAACGAGTTTTGTTTTCTAAATTCAATGCTTTCGAGAATCGCTTTCAACCGTACGAGAACGCTATTCCTATTCGGAATCTCAACACCCACAAAAGCATGCCCGGGAATCGGTGCTTCAATTCGCAATCGGTTCACTGATAGGGCCAAAGCAAGATCTTTCTTCAACCCGGAAATTTGAGAAACGCGTATTTTTTTCTTAACGATATCTCCACTATCGTTAACTTTCTCAATAAACCCTGGTTCAATAGCATATTGGATAATCGTTGGGCCAACGCGATATCCTGCTACTCGTACTGGAATACCAAACTCCTCCAAGGTCTTTTCAATTTGCACAGCTTTTGCGTGAATAAAGGGTTCATCAGTAAGAGTTGCTGGATTGTCTAACAATAAGTCTATAGAAGGTAAATCATGTGACTTCAATCGGGTTGTTGCATTATCAGAATAATTTTCATATTGCAATGTTCCAACTTGCTCACTTACCAATTTGTTTTCTCCGGCAGGATTATTCTTTTCTAATTTTTCTGAACCCCTCGATAGTATTTGAGTAAAATATTTATCGAAATAAATCACAATCTTTTTATACAATCCGAACACATTAATTATTAAGATCACATTAATAAAAACAAGAAGCAAGTATGCAGGTAAATCTCCAATTGCATTTTTTAATAAACGAGCAGTTCCCCATCCAATAACTCCGCCATCCAAACCGTCGTTTGCTCTTTCAACCGAAAATTTTCCAATTACGGATAACAAAGCGGAGAATGAAAAAAGCAGCACCTCTAAGTTAAGTAATTTTGTATAATCAAACCTTGGAAATCGTTCTAAATGCCTTAGCAAGATTGCCATTCCGGTTAGAGCCAAAATGATGATTAGGAAATACGCTCCCAAACCAAACCACCTAAAAATTAATTCTACCCACTGATCAATCAATTTACCTCGTGTGAGGTTAAAAACATTTAATACAGAAATGATTCCTATACAAATGAAAAGAACCCCCAAAAGATCCTGCCCAAATCGTTTAACTACAAGCAGAATCCCCTGCAGGAAAGAAGTTTTTTTAATTGTGTCAGAATTACTTGTCATCATCTTGGTATTAATTAATGCTAATCCAGTTTTCTGAATAATCTCATCAATTTGTATGATTTTAACCTATACTTCAATTCACTTATCCTTCTCATAGATTTTTTCATCGTTAACTCTCCTGTTGTCTTTCTTTTCCAACGTGAGGATCTGGTCAGCAACAGCTGAAATTGCAATGCGTTGCTTCCGATAAAAATCCGCTTCAGAAAGAGCTAATCGACGTGAAAGATCCTTTACTTTCCATCCCTCCATAAATTTCAGATCTAAAATATTGAACAATATCCATTCATTTGTATATTGCCTATCTCCCACTGGTCGTAAACGTTCTATTGCCTCCCGCAAAACCCCCCTTAACGCCTTAATAGATGATTCCTCTTTCTCTCTAATACGTTTTTGAACCGAAGATAATTGAATCAGCGGGCTTTGCGAAAGCTTAGGCCCTCCAAAAAATTGGTTCAAAGCATCTTTAACCCATTTCTCAAAATCCCTTAAATTTGTAATATTTAATCCATTGAGAATTCTTTTCTTATTAAATCTTGAAGATGCCAAAATACTCTGAATGGCTGTTACTTGAGGAGTCAGTATCTCTAATGACAAGAAAAGGGAGTCTTGGCGTTTTCTGTCCTGCAGTGCTGTGCCAGCTCGATCTATCAATTTCCTAAGCGCAATCCTTTTCTCATCATCAATCGCAATAGGATCGAATTTCTTCGTAGCAATGAACCCCAACAAACTCACGCCAGAAGAACTTTTATCCACAATTGGGATAATAATCTTTTTCTGATAGATTTCAATTTCCTTGAATTTATCTTTTTTCCTTAGGCTGTTTATCACACTACTATTTTCTTTAATGAAGCGATAATTTAAGTTACCAACCATCACTTTCAGTGCTGATTCTTCATCTCTATTCTCGATTAATAATGCACCGTCAATTTGCAACCGATCACAGAGAGTTGCCAAAATTAATTCCAGGAATTGTTCTAGATCATTTTTGGTTAATAATCTGTCCTCAAGCATTCTAATCTTGGCTAATTCTTCTCTATCTGAACCATTGAAAAAAAGTCGTTCCCATATGGGTGAAAAAATGGTGACAAAATATTCAAATAGAACAATTGTTGCTACCATACCCAAGACAATCAAAGAAGAAACATTTATATTTAATTGTTTGCCCACTCTGGAAGTTAAAGTTGTTACACCTAAAGCAAGACTGGCTGTAATAGGACCCCGCATAATCCATTTAAACAACCTGCTCTTTATAACTCTATCTGGCCATGGAAATCCGAAAAAAGAAACGGTATATGTCATGCCTATAATAGAAAAAGAAACAAACAAATACGCAAGGATAGATAGCAGCCAAAATAACATCGCGTTATTTGACGCGAAGCTGGACCCATACAACAGATATGGGAATGACCCGAGAGCGGGCCCAATAGCGCTGGTGATGAGGTAAACCATTCTTCGCCGGCTTGTTTTTGTAGAAGTCCTATTCAGACAGCGGATGAAGTTGTACCAAGAGAAAGCCATCGTTACTACATAGAAACCACTGAAGTAGTCATGAAAAATGTTCCGTTCAATGTGTGGTGCTGGAAAATTAGTAGTGTTCACCTCGGTAAACAAAATGCCGTTGAAAAGCAATACACAAAACAAAATGCTTATAAAAACGGCTGCGTATCCCATCACACGACGTTTTCCTCTGCTCGGTTTACCTGTAATAGTGAGTAATGCATCAGAAAAAAAGAAAAACGAAGTTGGCAGCAGAATTAAACCAATGTATTGTATGCGTAAAATGCGAAGTAATTCATCCTGTTGATAGGTTGTAGTTATGAACGCGTCAGCACCAAAGATAATCACAATGCATGTTAAAAGTAATGTAAAAGTCCAGGTAACACGATCACGCAGTTTGAATGTAATCACATATATCAATAACGAAAAAGATATGACCGCTACCCCAGCAGTAATCACATCACTTATAGCTTTAAGAAATAACAGGAATCCTTCCATATATTAGTATGTTACCGTATAAACCGTGCAAAGAATATTGCCAAATCATTATTCGCAAAATAGTTATCATTAAATCCTGAATATTCAAACCCGAGTTTTTTTACTAAGCAAATGGCTGGATAGTTTTTCGATGACATTTCAATAGTCATGCGATCAATATTTCTCGCTAATGCCCAATCAGTTGCTGCTCGGACAAGCGTGGTGGCAATTCCCTTATTCCGCCATTGTTCCTCCACAACCAAATCTTTTACCCAAACCATTTTTAAAGCAAACATCGTGCTTAATGTGATGTATCCTACAGGAGCATGATCAATGCATCCTACTAATATTGTGGAATAGTCTTTCCATCGGTTAAATAATGTTTCTGGTGAACGAGGATATTTAATCTTCATCTTGCGTGGTAATTCAGTTTCCTTAAATCCTGTCCGGATCTCTGCTACTCCAACGTTCTGGTTCATCTGCCATACCCTTGAAGTTCGGACAGAATGATCAAATCGCGACAGATTTTCTATGTCAGGAGAAACTGCAGGTCTTACTAAGATTTCAGCCATTTATAAATTTCCCTTTCATTGAGGTAAAACTTTTACTTCAATTTCACAGGGTTTTACCAAATTATTCATATTATCTGATACAACCAGTCTAAGATAATAATTCCCCGGTTGAAGTTGTTCAGTATTCCATATGCCGCCTAAAGCTCCCTCCACAACCGGCTTGTTACCCGCTGATATTGGGGTCCAGATACCATCTCCCTGGTATCGGTATTCATATTTATAAAAACCCAAATTGGGAAGATTCACAGTACCAATTAATTCAATCGACCCACGTATTTCATCACCGGGTTGAGGATCAATCCATTCAAGTTGATCAGGGATACATCCTGTCACTGCAATTGCTGTTTGTGTTTGCTGTAATCCTTGGGGGGTTACATTAGGATCAATCCCCCCCCCAGTGTATGGTGTTTGTGTAGACAACAAATCAATTGTAGGAGTAGCAATTTGTGCAATACCAGGGTATCGAATAGAAGCAATAGAAACGAGGATGAAATTCGATAAACCAAGCAAGCTTACAAGAAATATGAACGTAAAAGCAGACCGAATCCGTTTTTGGGCAACTTCTCGTTCAAGCCCGAAACTTGCTTTCCTTAATAAAATCCGTGCACTGAGCAGACCACTCAAATTTATTAATAGCACTATACCCAATACAAGATAAATCCCCACTTCATAGTTCACAACGAACCGGATTAATTCTTCCATTAAATTATTTCAGAAGCAAATCGTTTATAAACGCTTAATCACGCCTCTTATGATCGCTTCCATCTTCGGAACCAATATTTTTCCAGCTTCCAATACTTCTTCATGTGTTGTCACGGTTGATCCATCGAGATTCGCCTTATTACTAATTCCAGATAAACCCAGCACCCTCAAATTTGCGTGTCTGGCTGTAATTACTTCAGGGACAGTTGACATTCCCACCGCATCCACGCCAATACCATGCATAAAACGCAGGTCAGCAGGAGATTCAAATGAGGGTCCAGCAAGGCATATGTAAACACCTTCCTGTGGTGTAATGCCATTTTCTTTTGCTGCTTCTTTAGCCGCTTCAATCAATTTGTGGTCATATGGCTGGCTCATATCCGGGAATCTCTCACCAAACTCATCAATATTAGGTCCCCGCAGAGGGTTTAACCCCGCCATTGCGATCAGGCTAATATGATCGTTTATAAGCATAACTTCCCCCGGTTCATAATCTGGATTCACCGCTCCTGCCGCATTGGTCACAATTAATACCTCAACACCCAATCGGATCATAACGCGAACAGGAAACCCAACTTTAACCATCGGATATCCTTCATAATAATGTGCTCGCCCCTGCATGATCATAACCGGTTGATTTTCTAAGTCACCGATCACCAATCTACCCTTATGCCCTTGAATCGTAGTTTGAGGCCAATTTGGAATTTTACTGTAATGAATATAATCAGCGGGAGACACAGAATTTGCTAGATCGCCCAACCCAGACCCAAGTATCAATCCGATTTTCGGTTTTTTCTTTGTGAAAGAATTAATGGCTGTTACGGCTTCATCGATCATTTTTAATGTTACAAATTCAGACATTTCTCCTCCTTTTAGAGAAAGCAACAAATTTTTCAATTTGATTATAACAAACGCTCAATCAGGAACCTAAAAGAACAATTTATGCTCCTTCCAGTAAATGCTCCATTTTTACAAGGAATTTGTCAACATCCTGGTCAGTTATCCAATAATGAGTAACAAACCTGAAACTCCTTGGTCCTGACATACCAATCAAGATATCAACTTCTGCCATCCCTTTGATAAGATTATCCGCAGAAATTCTCGCATCCTCAGACAATTCAATATATACCATGTTCGACTGTGGAAACCCTTTTTCGAAAACAATGCCTGGTAGTTCTTTCATACCCTCAGCAATGTTTTTTGCCCGCAGATGATCTTCTTCCAATCTCTCAATCATTTCATCTAATGCCACAATACCAGCCGCTCCAAGAATACCCGCCTGGCGCATCCCACCACCCAATTGTTTTCTAATTTTCCTGGCTTTTTGAATAAACTCATTAGATCCACATAGAATTGACCCAACTGGGGCACACAATCCCTTGCTAAGGCAGAACATTACTGAATCAGCTGTTTCAACGAGTGCAGATGGTTCTATTCCCAAAGCCACGCTTGCATTAAATATTCTAGCCCCATCAATATGAAGACGAATATTTCTCGGATTCAGAATATCCGCAACTTTATTTGTATATCCTTTACTCAGCGGTATCCCCCCGCAGCTGTTTTGTGTATTCTCCAAAATGAACAATCTTGTTTCCGGATGATGAATATCCTCCTCCCGAATCGCATTTCTAATATCAGTTAACGCAAGAGTGCCGTCCAATTGGTTGGGAATTAACTGGGGAAAAACACCACCCAATGCAGAAATTCCCCCTACCTCATGAAGAAAAGTATGCCCTTTGTTTCCCATAACCGCCTCATCCCCACGTCCACAATAAGTTAGCACAGCGATCAAATTTGCCATTGTTCCAGACGCGGTAAAAAGAGCTGCTTCTTTTCCCATTAACTCAGCAGATTTCTGTTCTAAGGTATTTATCGTTGGATCTTCACCGTAAACATCATCCCCAACCGGTGCGTTTGCCATTGCCTTTCGCATGGTAAGGGTAGGATGAGTCACCGTATCAGATCGAAAATCTATTACTCCATTCTCAAATGCCATTACTTCTCCTTCGTTTTTAGTTCATCGATAATAATCTGTAGATCAACGGGTAATTCAGCTTCAAAAGACCGCAGTATCTGTTGTCCAGGCAATTGGATTTCCAATCTTTTTGCATGTAAAAAATGCCTGCCCAATACAATAGTTGGAGTCGAATACCCATAAATTGTATCGCCCGTAACAGGAGATCCAATTGATGATAAATGCACTCGGATCTGATGTGTTCTACCGGTTAATATTTGGATTTCTAAAAAGCTATATCGGCTAAATTTTTGTAAGGTATGGTATATCGTTACCGCATTCTTTCCCTCACCCTTCGGCGCTACTGCCATCTTTTTCCTATTTATGCGGTCTCGATATATCGGCGCAATAATTTTTCCAGATTCAGTAGGAGGATGTTTATCAACCAAGGCAAGATAAAATTTCTGGACTTTGCGCGATTTAAATTGGTCCTGCAGCCATAGCTGTACTTTCTCGTTTTTTGCCAAAATAACTACTCCGGAAGTGTTTTTATCCAACCTGTGAACAATTCCAGGCCGCATCTTTCCCCCAATACCTTCCGGAAATGAGGTATGACCAAGAACAGCATGCACCAGAGTACCTGTTGAATGACCTACTCCTGGATGCATAACCATCCCGGCAGGTTTATTGATTACCATCACATCATTGTCTTCATAAAGAATATCCAATGGTATTTTTTCGGGCTGCAAATCAAGCGGGATTGGAGGTGGTATAGTTACCTCAATGGATATACCCTTTTTTCCCAATGAATAACCTGTTTTTGTAATGGTTAGATTATCCACCAGCACTCTTCCTTCTTTAATTAATCGTTGGATTTGAGATCTCGTTTTACTCGGTAATTGCATAGTTAGAAATCTATCCAAACGATCTGGTGAATCATTGAGAAAAACAAAGGTGTGGGTTACATTTTTCATAATACGGCAAACCTTTATTGTTGTTCCATTTCTTTCGGTTCAGGTTCTTCTTCATTTTTTTTCTTCCTTAACTTTTTTTCCTCCACCCATAACCCAAGTATCATAATTCCAACGCCAACAGTCACACTGGCATCTGCCACATTAAATACGGCAAAATTTCCAACAGAAATAAAATCAGTAACATGTCCAACCGTTAATCGATCGATCAAGTTCCCGACAGCACCCCCCAACTGCATACTTAACGCAATCCGTAAAAACCAATCCCCTTCAGTCAATTGTGGGTAATAAAAAATGATCACCAATGCAATGACGCTCACCAAAATCGCAAAAAGAAGATTATTATTCTGGAACATTCCAAAAGCTACACCGGTGTTTTTCCAATGAACCACGCGCGCGTATCGTGTTAACCATTCCCAGGGTGACCAAATCTCTCCAATTTCAAGCGTGTTTCTGATTAGCAATTTTGTCCACTGATCCAAAGCAACAATCCCCGCAGCGATGGGGAATAAAACCAGATAACTTTTTAAATTTTTTTTCAATTCTTATTCTCCAATAAAATATTTTCTAATTCTAACTTAGAAAATATCATGTATGTTAATTCTGATCATTCCATCAAACTCACCATCCAATTTATTTGACAGGGATCTAAATTTGTCCCTAGAGGAAACCTTACCAAATGTGATTCACATTTATTTTTTTCAGTCGCTTGACCCAAAACCTTTTATTGGTATTTCTCCACCTATCTGATCTTGGAATGTCTTGCAAAAAGAGCATTCATTCTTTTCCAAACTGGCTTGATACCATACTTCAGTTGGAAACAAAAAATCCTTTAAATAATCAATATGCCAAAACTTTTTAGAAGACTTTGTTAAGTGCCGTGTAATCCTGCTTTTCAAACCTCCACTGCCGTGTGCACTTCCGCAGTAGAAATAATACCGAGGGGTAAATACAACATCACCAAACCTATGTAAATTTTGTCTGGTTCTTCCTTCTAAACGAAAGATGATCGTGTAATTTCCTTTCCTCGAAGAAATTTCATGCATTTTAAACTTATTTAACTGTTGGCAAAATAGTTAATAATGCTGCCTTCAAATGCTCTATAAACCCTTTTCCAACCAAAGCGCGAGAGTTTCCCCGTCAAACTCTTCACTGGCATTTGGTAAAGTTCCTGGACTCTTTTCAGATACAATCTGGACAGCTAATGTTTCCGCCATGATGTATTCCTTGAAATCTTCAACAGCCTCAGATAATTTATCTGACGCAGTATAATAAAGTTGAATACGGTCTGAAATCTCAAAACCTGCTTGTTTCCTAGCTTCTTGTACCCTTCGAACAAACTCTCTTGCTAATCCCTCATTTCTTAATTCCGGGGTCAAATCAGTAATTAATGCGGCTAAATAAGCCCCTTCAGACGCGACCACAAAACCCTCCTTCGCTTGTATGCGAACTTCGATTTCTTCTGGTGAAAATTCATAATCTTTTTTATCAATTTTCATTGTGATACTCAACCCATCCAGCAAATTTTTGGCATATTTTTCGGCATCCAAACTCAGGATTGCTTCCCTAATCTTCGGAAAATCACTTTTATATTTCTGGCCCAATTGCTTAGGAAGCGGGATTAATTCATATGCCGCAGCTTCACTTATCGCGCTCAAAGAACGGACTTTCTTTACATTCAATTCTTCTTTCAGCAATTCAGCATATTCTTCAATTGCTTCTCTTTCAGCTTTATTACTGGTTGAAAAAGCTGCTTCCTGCAGCGGTTGTCGTACCTTAATTCTAGACTGGTTTCTAGCAGCATGCCCTAAAGATACCAGCCGCATCACCAAGTCCATATTGTCAATCAGGTTTTGGTCAAGATAGTTTTCATCAAATTTCGGCCAATCTGTCATATGGATTGATATTGGAGCTTGAGGATTAACCGTCTTCACTAAATTTGAGAAAATCTCTTCTGCGATGAACGGCATTGTTGGTGCAAGTAATTTGCTTACTGTAACAAGTGCTTCATACAAAGTTGTATAGGCAGCATATTTGTCATCGTCAGATTCGCTCTTCCAGAACCGTCGTCGAGACCGTCGTAAATACCAGTTTGATAAATGGTTCACAAATCCTTCGATCGGGCGAGTGGCTCCCAACACATCATAATTTTCAAATGCTGTGGTTACATTTCGAACCAACGTGTGTAATTCCGCAAGCAGCCATAAATCTAATTTTGAGTACTTAACCTCCCTCGTCGGATCAGGAACCCATTTATCCAGATTTGCATAGGTCACAAAGAATGAATACGTATTCCATAATGTCAACGTGAAAT
>CAZILY010000007.1:0-22703 GCA_964540175.1 uncultured Pelolinea sp.
CTCGAACCTTGCGGAACGCGTTCCTGATTTCCTCAACCTTGACTGCATGGGTCTCTTCAACATCCCAATGCGGGTGATTAATAATATTTTCTTCTTCCATAGTTAATTAGTTTTTGATATTTTAAAGGAGCAGTGATTATCCCCATGTTTTATTTGAATGATATCTTTTTCAGAAATTGAAAGCATGTTTGCAATCAGAGTTCGATCGAAAAGGCAGATTTCCGGATGATCTTTTCCAATTTTGTAAAATGGACAAGCGACTTCTTGGATCTCATATTCATTATTCGACCTTACCCAATGAATGTCGTATCCCTCATTATCCATAACTGATTTTAATAAGTCTAATCTTCCCTCAAAATCGAGTTTGGCTATTTTTGGTTCGTATTCTTTTGTGAGGTCATTTGCCATGTTCTTGAAAATCTTTTTAAAATCTTTATCAGATAGCGTTTTTTTCATTTGTTCCAATAAATGATTGGTTAGGCGAAAGTACCTTTTTGGAAAATTTTCCTGTCCGCTTTCGGTAAGGAAATATACTAATCTTGGTCTGCCAACTCCATGGCGTTCTTCTTCGGCATCAACAAAACCATCAGCTTGAAGGCTGGTTAGATGATGTCGAACAGAGATAGCGTTAATCCCAACAGATTTCGCAATTTCCACAATTGTAGATCGTGGGTTGGTAACAAGAGTATAGAGGACTTTTTCCCTGGTGCTTTTCATGTATATTTATTATTTATAATATTATTCACAAGTATAACACATAGAATTAACTTACCAATAATAATGATATTTATTATAAATATTGACCAAATAGCGCTAATGTGGTATACTGCGTTTGCTCAATTTTAAGTGTTAATTTTGACCATTAATTAATTTATCGGAGATTATTTTCCATATGGCAAGTCTGAAAATTGAAAATCTTTCAGTAAACGCGGAAGATCAACCAATTTTAAAAGGGTTAAATTTAGAAATACCACAGGGCGAGGTTCATGCGATTATGGGGCCTAACGGAACTGGTAAATCTACTTTAGCATACACATTGATGGGGCATCCTCGTTACACTATAACAAGTGGGAGCGTTACTTTAAATGGCACCGATATCCTTGCTTTACCCCCAGAAGAACGATCGAAACAAGGCGTTTTTTTGGCATTTCAATACCCGGTAGCAGTGCCTGGTGTAACCGTAGCAAATTTTTTAAGAACTGCAATAAATGCGCATAGAAAAAGTAAAGATTCGGGTGATAAAGGGATTTCGATCCTAGAATTTCGCAATTTGCTAATTGAAAAGATGAAATTATTGCAAATGGATCCCTCAATGGCAGGAAGATATTTAAACGAAGGTTTTTCTGGTGGCGAGAAGAAACGAGTAGAGATTTTGCAGATGGCGATGCTTGAACCCAGAATCGCGATCCTTGACGAAACTGACTCTGGTTTGGATGTCGATGCTTTACGGATTGTTTCTGAGGGGATAAATACGTTAAAAAATGATAGTTTAGGGATTCTAATTATTACTCATTATCAGAGAATTTTAGATTATCTGAAACCTGATGTTGTGCATGTCATGGTAGATGGACGGATAATAATGACTGGGGGGCCTGGGCTGGCGAATAGAATTGAAAAAGAAGGGTATGAATGGCTTAAAGGTTCGGAATCTAAAATAGCCTGAATCTCATTTTGAAAGTGAAAAGGAATATTAATGCGTAAGGAATCTACCCCCAATATTTTAAAGGGGATTACTCAAGCTGACTATGGAGTTAAAGATCCAGAAGATTATGTATTTAAATCCAAAAAGGGATTAAGTCAAACGGTTGTTGAAAAAATTTCATCTTGGAAAAATGAGCCGGATTGGATGCTTAAGTTTCGAAAAAAAGCCCTTAAGCATTTTTTCGCACGTCCATATCCTAAATGGGGACCGGATCTTTCGGGATTAGATTTATCAAATTTATATTATTATGTTCGACCCACCGAAAAAACAGAACAAAGTTGGGACGATATACCCGAAAACATCAAAAATACATTTGACCGATTAGGTATTCCAGAAGCAGAGCAGAAATTTCTGGCAGGCGTAGGGGCGCAATATGAATCTGAAATGATCTACCATAGTATTCAGGAACAGCTTGCAGAGCAGGGGGTTATATTCCTGAGTATCGAGGAAGGATTAAGGCAATACCCGGATTTATTTAAACAATACTTCAATACCGCAGTCCCATTTTCAGATAATAAATTTTCTGCACTGAACAGCGCTGTTTGGTCTGGAGGATCATTTGTGTATGTTCCCCGAGGTGTTAAGGTAGAACTTCCTCTTCAGGCATATTTTCGCCTTAACATGGCAAGTATTGGGCAATTTGAACGAAGCATAATAATTGCTGATGAAGGTTCACAGGTTCATTATGTAGAAGGATGTACGGCGCCGCAGTATTCAAGGGATTCATTCCATAGTGGCGTGATTGAGATTTTCGTTAAGAAAAATGCTCGTGTAAGATACACAACTATTCAGAATTGGTCAAATAATGTCTATAACTTGGTAACACAACGCGCCATGGTTTATGAAGGCGGCACGATGGAATGGGTTGACTCAAATCTCGGTTCTAAAACCACAATGAAATATCCAGCATGTTATTTAATGGAGCCTGGAGCGCATGGAGAGATGTTATCGATGGCATTTGCGGGAGCTGGTCAAGTTCAGGATACGGGCGGCAAAATGCTTCACCTTGCCCCAAATACTAGCAGCAAAATGACATCGAAATCAATTAGCAAGGATGGGGGGCGGTCTTCTTTTCGCGGGTTAGTATATGTAAAAGAGCATGCACAGCAATCGAGAGCAAATGTTGTGTGCGATGCTCTAATATTGGACTCACAATCGAGATCTGATACGTATCCATTAATCCGAAGTTCTTCTAAAGATGTTTCTATTGGGCACGAGGCTTCTGTTTCTAAAGTGAGTGAGGAGCAACTGTTTTATTTAAAAAGCCGAGGATTGTCAGATGATGAAGCAACGACAATGGTGGTATCAGGTTTTATCGAACCTTTAGTAAAAGAATTACCGATGGAATATGCCGTGGAGATGAATCGGTTAATCCAATTACAAATGGAAGGATCGGTGGGGTAAAAAATTGGATAAGGAATTAGTAAAGATTCCATCTTCTTTGGGTGATTTTATAAAAGGATTGATAGATCTTGATTCATCTATTCTTGGGAATCAAGAGATTGGATTATTGAGAAAAAAGGCAAATGAGGAATTACGCATTGCCAATGTTAAAAGTTTTAACGATATTTTTGGGGAAAGGCATACAGAATTCTTTTCAGATTACGGGAATCTGTTTTTACCTGATATACCGATAGTGAAAACTTGGCCTGATATTAAAGAGCCTGATACAGAAATTGCCGGAAGAAGGGTGATAGGGAAAATCAGAATTTGTGATAATGAGATAAGTAATTGGGTTGATCCAGAGATGCTGGAGAAGGGGGTTATCTTCAGAGACTTATTAACTGCAATTAAAAAGCATTCAAAAAAAGTAAACCTGGCATTCAAAAATAACAGCATAAAAAGAGAATCCATTCTTTCAAATTTGATTATAGGTCAAAGTAAACTCGGGTCATTTTTATATATTCCAGATGGAATCCAACCTGAAGGGATATTTCTAATTGAAATTGAAGTATCCAATGTTTATTCACTAATTCCGATGCATTTGATTACTGCAATAGGAAAATCGGCTTATTGCAATTTGGTAATTGATATTAAATCTAAAAATAACAATAAAGATCGGTCTGTTTTGGTCGTACAGAATGATTTGATTCTTTCTCAAAATGCGCATTTATCAATTTTTCAAAATCAAAAAGTTGGAAGTGGGATAGCATTGTTCATTTCTGATCATATTACGGAAAATAAGGATGCAACCATAAACAGCTTTACACTTGACCTTGGCAGTTCGATTACTGACAGATTTCTTGCAGTTGAATTGATAGGCGAAGGTGGGTCAGCAAATATTACGGGAGTATATAACCCTAAAAACGGACAACGCTTCTCTTACGATACACAGCAAAACCATAATGCATCATATACGGAAAGCAACCTACTATATAAAGGTGTTTTAGGAAGAAATGCATATTCCTCTTGGAAGGGGAATATTCTGATTTCACAAAACACAAGGGGTACAAACGGGTATCAATCAAATGATAATCTGATGATTGATCCATTTTCAGAGGCTGAATCTATTCCTGGGTTAGAAATCATGACAGATGATGTGCGCTGTTCTCATGGTGTTACCATGAGTAATATTGATAAAAATCAAATGTTTTATTTACAAAGCCGGGGTATAAATAAAGAGGATGCAGAAAAATTGATCGTAGATGGATTTTTGTCGTCTGCGGTTAAAAGGATGGCGGATAAAGGATTTGAGGAATTTATCCTGACTTCTTTCGAAGATTAACCAATTAGTATAAGATTATAAGTATACGAAATTTAAAAATAAATTAGGCTTAGGAGATTATTAAATGGCAACAATACCTTTCATGCGTCCTCCCATCTTGAATGAGACATATCAGGTTGGAGATATCGTTGAGGCGTTTTGTGATCATATTGAAGGGGATCAGCGGATAAAAGGTTGGCTGAAAGGAACGGTGGTCCAGATTGATGCAAAATTAATCGCTGTCCAATTCAGGTCTGCTGTGTATTTGACTGGTGGATGGATGATCCCAGACCATATTCTTTGGTATCCCGAATTATCATCCCAAATTCGGAAGAAACAGTAGAAGGCACTTAATAAATCATGAATGTGTTGAAATTAAAAGAAGATTTCCCGATTTTGGAAAGAACGATCCATGATGGGAAGCGCTTGGTTTATTTGGATTCTGCGGCCACATCTCAAAAACCGCGCTCAATTATCCATGCAATGGATACCTATTACAATAAACATAACGCTAATGTACATCGTGGGATTCATTTACTCGCCGAAGAGGCAACGCAGATGTATGAACTTGCGAGGAAAAAGATAGCGGCTTTTGTTGGGGTAAAGGATTGCAGCCAAATCATTTTCACGCGGAACACCACTGAATCTATTAATCTAATTGCTCGTACCTGGGGTTGGAAATATCTCAATGAAGGTGATGTGATTCTGACCACTGAGATGGAGCATCACTCAAACATTGTTCCCTGGTTTTCCCTCGCAAAAGAGAGAAAGCTAACTGTTAAATTCATTAAAATTACAGATGAGGGGAAACTTGATCAAAAGCATTATCAGAACCTATTAGAATTAAAACCAAAGATTGTGGCATTTTCACATATATCCAATGTGCTTGGAACCATCAATCCTGCTAAGGATATCATTGAATTAGCTCATCAAGCAGGTGCCATAACTGTGGTTGATGGTGCACAATCAGTTCCTCATTTATCGGTTAGTATTGATGATTTGGATGCTGATTTTTACGCTTTTTCAGCGCATAAGATGTGCGGACCAACTGGTATAGGGATATTATTTGGGAAAAAAGAACTTTTAGAAAAAATGCCGTCATTTTTGGGCGGCGGAGATATGATCAAGAAAGTCACATTTGATGGATTTTCAACAAATTCAATTCCATATAAATTTGAAGCTGGTACTCCTGCAATCGCACAGGCAATAGGGTTTGGTGCAGCGGTTGATTATCTATCTTCTATTGGAATGGAAAAAATATTTGCTCATGAAAAAACATTGATCAAATATGCTATGGAATCATTAATTGATATTCCTGATATAAAAATTATTGGACCATCGGCGGAAGATCGTGGAGGTGTAATTTCATTTACTATTGACCAAATCCACCCTCACGATGTAGCACAAATTCTTGATGAATCTGGAATTGCAGTTAGGGCTGGCCATCACTGCGCTATGCCTTTACATGAAAAACTTCATTTAATCGCTTCAACTAGAGCAAGCTTTTACTTATACAACACCAAAGATGATATAGATGAGCTAAAAAAGGGCCTTCTGCGGGTTCACAAGGTGTTTAACTAGGAGAAACAACATTAATATATGGATGACCTTTACCGAGAAATAATCATTGATCATTATAAAAATCCGCTCCATAAAGGAAGATTGGATAAAAGCGATTTCAGTTTTGAGGATGAAAACCCATTGTGCGGTGATCATATTCAAATAGAACTTAGGGTTAATGAATCCCAGAATGTGGTTGAGGCCAAGTTTGATGGTCATGGTTGCGCAATTTCAATATCTGCCGCAGATCTTTTGCTAGATTCTATTATTGGAAAATCTATTGAGGATTTAAAGAGATTAAAAAAACAGGATATTCTTGATTTGCTAGGGATTGAATTAAGCCCCGTCCGTTTGAAATGCGCTCTTCTATCGTTAAAAGTATTAAAAGCAGCAGTATATGAACTTCAGGAAGCAGATGATGATCTAGCCTAAAAAAAAATCCTCGTGAAACGCAGAGAAATTTTTATTAATAAATAGGCAATAATTAGGTAAATGACCCAATAATTCGCAAAATATCAAATCCTTCCGCGTACTTTTTCTCGGCAATGGCTCCATTTCTAACCATGATTGCACGAGTAAGTTCAGGGGAAAAATAGTAAATATCTTTATATGTCTTATAAGCGGACAATGCTTCAATTTTCTTTTCAACGTCTGATTCATTGACTTCAATTAAAAAAGTTGGGAAGAAACCATAACTGCTTCTTATTACATCATAACCAAATAAAGAAGTCCCTCTGAACACGCGCAGTGATTCTTGCGTGACAGTTCCATGATCCTGGTGTAGATCGGAATTTGAATGTACGAAAACCATATCCGGTTTGTATTTTTTGTTCATGGAAAATAGATACTCTAAAATTTCTTGCCTGGAATGTATAAATCGTCTGGTCTCAAAACTTTCTAAAAAACTGTGCTCCTCATCAATTCCAAGAATGCGCATGCTTTCATTATGCTCTTTTACAATATTTACAAGAGATGGGTTTTTTTGATTATCAGAAAGCGTGATACAGAAAACCTCAGTAAAATTCTGGATATTTGCGATAAGGGCACCACATCCAATTTCAATATCATCTGGATGAGCACCAATAAAGAAAATTCTTTTTCCCTTAAATAACATCATTTCACCTTAATCTATTTGGTAGCAATAAACCCGCCAACAACCTTGGTCATAACAATTTTTCCGTCGCGCTGAATCCACTTGTTAGCAACTTCCTCAATCGATTTCATGATTTTTATGAAGCCGTCTTTTTCAGTGAAAAAATCTCCCCATAATTTTCTATCTTCTGAAAGTGACGCTCGAGTGTATTCTATAAACGGGTCAGCATTTGGGAAGGTGAGAGGATTTTCAAAAATCTTTACCTCAACATCTGAAAATGTGTTTTCAATCGCCTTAAGAATCTCGCTTGCATATCGTGAGCTGCCAGGCATTTTAGGAATGGGCTTGTTCGTTGCTTCCTTTATGATATCGTAGAAAACCTGTTTGTTTTCAGGCATGGGTCCTGTTGTAAATAACTTCCCCCCATTTTTAAGGACCCGATGCATTTCGCGGATTGTAAAGGGGATATCTTCTGAATAGTAGATCGCAAAACAACAGGATAGCAAATCAAATTTATTTTCAGCGAAATCAAATGGCTCATTGAAATTCAGGTATTTATACTCAATTTTAGAATTATTCTCTGCGCGTAATTGTTTTGCTTTATTTAGTAATTCTTCTGAAACATCTCCACCAGTAATTTCACATTTACCGCCAAGAGTTGTGTAAAAAGAAGAGCATTGTTTGCCAGAACCGCAAGCAACATCCAAAATGCGCATTCCCTCATTGAGATCTAGCGTTTCCAACATCCATTCATCAATATTGCGGCTGCCAAATTTATCATGGATATTGATTCGAGAAATTAGGTCGGATGTTGTTTCTTTGTAATCTATCTTCATTTTTCCTCTTATAAAGTTATTGTATAAGTATAAATTGACAAACATGATTGTCAAGATGTGTCCCCCATGTGGGGGGGTTAGCAGATTCTGGGCAGCATTTCTCCAGTAAGCATATCAACAATCCTTGTGCCGCCAATAATTGTTTTCATCAAGACAAAAGGATTATTGGTGGACTTTTCAACTTGCCCAATTTTAATCGCCTCTTTCCCAAGAGGATGCTGCCGCAGAGCATTTAACATTGCTCTTTCTTCTTGTTGTGGAACGATGAGGATCACTTTTCCTTCATTGGCAACGTAAAGTGGATCAAAGCCAAGAATATCACATGCCCCTTGTACTTGTTTGTGGATGGGAAGTTGGGTTTCATCTAATACGATTGTCACATTGCTTTGCAAGGCAATCTCGTTTAATGTTGTTGCTACTCCACCGCGCGTAGGATCACGGAGTACATGAATATTCGGGGCGGCTTCAATTGCTGTTTGTATCAATTGATTTAATGGAGCAACATCTGAAGTAATGGTTGTTGAAAAGCCCAGTTCGTTTCGAGCGGCAAGGACAGCGATCCCATGATCACCAATTGTTCCTGAGATTATCACCGAATCGCCAGGGCGGGCAGAAGCACCATTTATTCTAATTCCCTCAGGGACAAAACCAATGCCGGCAGTTGATATAAATATACGATCAGCTTTTCCTTTCTGAACAACTTTTGTGTCGCCTGCTACGATAACAACTTGTGCTTCCTCCGCACATGTTTTCATGGATTCTGCAATCTTTTCTAATTGATCGATGGGAAATCCTTCTTCAATGATAAAGGTAGCAGTTAGAAATTTAGGGATACCGCCTGACATGCTGATGTCGTTTATGGTACCAGCAACAGCCAGTCGGCCAATATTTCCACCTGGGAAAAAGATCGGGCTTACCACATGTGCGTCAGTCGAGGTGACGATTCTAAAATTATTTAATGACTCTTCAGGAGAAATATCTGCAAAATCATTCCCTTGATCTAGGATTGGATTTGAAAAATATTTTAAGAAAACAGAATCTATCAAAGATTTTGTTAAACTACCTCCACTCCCATGACCAATAGAGACTTCTTTACTCTTTAAAAGTGGAATTGGGCAGGTAAAATACTCGAAATTTTTATTTTGATTATCCATCTTGATATTTTCCATAACGGTAATAAGCTGCACAGGCTCCTTCGGAAGAAACCATTGTTGCTCCGAGCGGATTCTGTGGTGTGCAAATTTTTCGAAACGCTGGACATTCAAAAGGTTTTTTTTGTCCCTGTAATACCAAACCTGAAATACAAATTTCCGATTCTTTTGTTTGAATATGATCCACTTTGAACCGAATTTCCGCATCGAAAGCCTGAAATTCTGGCCGTAATTTCCAGCCACTCATTGGGATCATGCCAATTCCTCTCCACTGGCGATCACATTCAGTAAATGCTTTTGAGATAATCGCTTGTGCCTGGATATTCCCTTCATACTTAACTGCACGGGGATAGGCATTTTTTACCTGGAACTGGCCATTTTCTAACATACGAACGGTTTGGAGAATTCCTAGCAGAAGATCCAAAGGTTCAAACCCAGTTACCGAGATTGGTACTTTGTACTTTTCTGAGATTGGTTCATATTCTTTAAACCCCATAACTGCGCAGACGTGCCCTGCTCCTAAAAATCCTTGGACCTTATTCATGGGTGAACTTAGGATTGCATGCATGGCAGGGGGGACTCGTACATGGGATACAAGCATAGAATAATTATCAAGACCCTGTTCGCTTGCCTTGATAACGCTGATAGCGTTGGCTGGTGCGGTTGTCTCAAATCCTATTCCAAAAAAAACAACCTGTTTTTCGGGATTATCATGGGCAATTTTTAAGGCTTCTATGGGGGAGTAAACAACACGTACATCACCCCCGGATGCTCGTACTGAAAACAGGTCTTTTTCAGATCCTGGCACCCTGAGCATGTCTCCGTAAGAAGTGAATATAACATCTTTATGGGAAGCAATAGCGATCGCTTTATCCAAAAGTTCTAGAGAAGTGACACAGACTGGACACCCTGGTCCGTGAATGAGTTCTATTTCTTCGGGTAGTAAATCACTCAACCCGTATTGCATAAACGCATGAGTCTGACCACCACAAATTTCCATGATGTGCCATTTTTGAGTGACTGTATCATTTATTTCTTGAATAGTTCTTTGGACCAATTCGCGGTCTCTGTATTTGTCATTAATGGTCATATTCGGATAACAATTCTATTGGTTGTAATCTTCTTGGCTGAGTTTGTCGATTTCACGAAGTATATTGAGTGTCTCATTTGCCTCATTTTCACTTAAGCGGCTGATTGAAAAACCTGCGTGAACAATCACATATTCATCCACATTAGCTTCAGGAGTGGCTTCCAAGCATACTTCAACTTCAACTCCACTGTAATCAATCTTTGCCATTTTAATATTATTGATCTCGTAAATTTCTTTGATCTTACCTGGAATTCCCAAGCACATAATTACCTCTATTTTACTTATAATGTTTATTTGCGATCACTGCCTGCCCTAACGAAATCCCACCATCGTTTGGCGGAATATTTTGATGAACGAGTACCGAAAATCCCTCATCACCCAGAATTTGACAGGTTTTGCGTAGTAAGTATTGATTTTGCCAGACGCCACCTGAAAGTGCAACGTGATGTAGGTTATCCTCTTTTTCAATTTGTTTGCACAGAACTAAAATTAAATTTACAATAGCATTATGGAATTTTGTGGCAATAACCGGGGGGTGGATTCCATGATTAATATCGGACAATATATTACTGATTATGTTGTCAAAATTGATTGTGTTCTCGAAAATCTCAAATACATATGCGTCAGTAATAGATGATTCAGTGATTTGCTCTAGTTCAATTGCCGCTTGCGCTTCATAATTAATTGTCTGGCGGAGGCCTATTAAACTTGCAACTGCATCAAATAAACGCCCCATGCTTGATGTATCGGGAGTGTTAATATGCAATTCAAGTTGGCGTTTCATCACGGTTTTTTCTTCAGACGTTAATGACTGAATAGCAGGTATATGATCATCCCATGGAAAACCCAGTTTCCATAAATATGCAGCCGCGATACGGTTGGGATGAAGGATAGCGCTGTCCCCCCCTGGTAAAGGCATGTATTCCAAATGATATTTTCTTTTAAATGTTTGGTAACCGCCGATTAATATTTCACCCCCCCAAATTTGACCATCCAGACCGTAACCTGTGCCATCCAGACAAACCCCAATAACATCTTCGTTCGAGTCCCAATTATTATCTGCCAGGCAGGCTGCTAAGTGGGCATGATGGTGCTGAACTTTGAGAAGAGGAATATCATTTGCCTCGGAAAAGTAACTAGCATATTTTGTTGATAGATATTCTGGATGTAAATCACAGGCAATGAATTGCGGTTTTATGTTAAACATGTGTTGGTAATTGGCAATTCCTTCTGTAAATGCCTGATACGTTTCCATGTTTTTTAAATCACCAATGTGGTGGCTTATAAACGCATACTTTTCTTTTGTTAGGCAGAAGGTATTTTTTAATTCACCACCAACACTTAAAATTTCAAGAGAAATTTTGGGTAGCATGATTGCGTTTGGCGCATACCCACGAGATCTGCGATAAAAATATTTTTGCCCCTTATATTCTGTGAGGACTGAGTCGTCAACACGGGTATTAATTTTTCTGTCATGGAAAAGAAAACCATCAGCGATAGAGCTCAACACCTCTTTTGCTGATTCATTCGTGTAGGTAATTGGTTCATCGGAAATATTTCCGCTTGTCATCACAAAAAGATCTGGGTAATCATTTTCAGGTTCAAGTAAAAGTAAGTGCAGTGGTGTATAAGCCAGCATTACACCAAGGGTTCTCATTTTGGGAGCTATTTGCTCGGGTACCTGTATGTCTTTTTTCGTTGGGAGGATCACAATAGGGTGTTCATGGGATCTAATTATTGATTCTTCCGCATTATTTAATAGACAATATTTCTTAACGTATTCAATATTAAATACCATGGTAGCGAATGGTTTATCAGACCTTTTTTTTCGACGGCGCAATTTTGAAACAGCTTCCTGGTTGAGAGCGTCACATGCCAAATGGAATCCTCCCAACCCTTTGATAGCGATGATCTTCCCTTCTTTTAAAAATTGCCGGGCTCTCTGAATTCCTTTTTCTCTTTTTTCAGGTCCTGTTGTTAAACTTTCAAACCAGACCTGAGGGCCACAATCAGGACAAGCTACTGGCTGCGCATGAAAGCGGCGATTTAGTGGATTGTCATATTCTGCTTGACATCTATCACACAACGTAAATTCCGCCATTGTGGTGTTTGGGCGGTCGTACGGAACTCCCTTGATTATTGTTAATCGCGGACCGCAATTAGTGCAGTTGATAAAAGGGTATCTGTATCGGTGGTTAGTAGGATCAAACAACTCTTTCTGGCACTCACAACAGATAGCCACATCTGGCGAAATGGGAATAAATTCACCAGGGATTATTTGGCTTTGCAGGATTTTAAAATCCTTGTAACCATTAGAATGATTTTCTGATTCAACAAAAGTATCGATCTGTGCCAATGGAGGGGGGTTGGTTTTTACTTCAGCAATAAAAGACTTCATTTCTTGGTGTGTTCCGTTTGCAAGTATTTCAACTCCTGCTGATGAGTTTCGTACCCAACCGGTAATATTGTATTTCTTTGCTGTTGAGAATACAAACGGCCGAAAGCCAACACCTTGAACTGTTCCTTTTATGTGGATGATTTTACTGATCATTATTGAAAAAGATTATTTCATCTCATGAATTTTTGTTTTCAACCAATTCGTCCACTTGTCAAACCCATCACCTGTTTTACACGAAAGTGAAAAGAAAGCTACTCCAGGATTTAATGCTTTAATACCCTTTTTGAAATAATCAATATTGAAATCGACGTAAGGTAATAAATCTGTTTTATTTAGAATAAGAGATTGAATCGCGCGATAAATATTGGGGTATTTATATGGTTTATCATCCCCCTCTGGAATACTTGCGATTACAACGCTAAAATGCTCTCCAAGCCGAAATGCGGCAGGGCATACCAGGTTTCCGACATTTTCAATGATCAAAAGATCGGTGTTAGAGAGATCTAATTGCTCAATGCCATTTCTAACCATCAATGCATCGAGATGGCATTCCCCGCCAGTGTTTATTTGCACTACTGGTATATTCAGGCTGCTTATCTTATCCGAATCGATGGTTACAGGAGCAGTATCCCCTTCGATGACGGCTATTTTGTATTGGGTGGAAATGTTTTCGATTGTCCTTAGGATTAAACTTGTTTTTCCAGCACCAGGGGAAGCCATCACATTGACTGTTAGGATTTTTTTCTTGCTTAGGAGTTCCTGGTTTTCTTCCGCAATTTGATCATTTGCGCTCATGATCCTTTTTACGATCGGAATCGTGTTTTTACTCACTGCTATCTCCAATAACTTTTTCAATTTCAATACTATTTAATAAGAATTCATCTCCCTGAATCATACTTAGATTCATACTACTGCATATTGGGCAGGGGATCAATTCACCATTTATTTCGAATTCGTTTTTACATGCTTGACAGATGAATTTAGCGGGGATTTTATTGAAAATAAGGACAGATTTTTCGCAAATAGTATTTTCACTGATAATATCCCAATAGAATTGAACGCTGTCGCCAATGATGTTTGATAATTCTCCTATGATTATGTTCAAAGAAATTATTCTTTGAGCATAATTCTTTATAGCGTAATCACTTGCGATATTCAATAGCGATTCTGTAATAGCCAATTCATGCATGGAAGATATTATACTATTAAGATAAATTTATTATAAAAATAATAATTATTATTCAAAGAATTCACCTCGAATGATATCAAGTGCCTGATTAATCAACTCTCTGGTCCGCTCTGATAACTCACGACTAAATCCGAACTGGAAACCGCGGATTGACAGAAGCCATGCTGTAGGATGCTTGCCAGTCAATGATTGAGCAACTGCCAGACATGAGGATGGGGAGAAATGATGGGTAAATGGGGAATGTTGATAGTTAGGATTGACAGATTGGAAGCTAATGTCCTTTTCTATGATCCCAGTATGCGAATCAATAAAAAGAACTTTTTGGTACTGGGCAATCCTTTCCGAAAATTCTGGCAGTAGTTGGAAATTAAACATAATATCAGTGTTTTCATCAAGTGAAATGGTATCTGAAGAGAAAAGATCCGCGTCTTTCTTGCCTAAATCATTTAACAAAGCTATGAATAAGTGATATGCTGCCCCGTCATCACCCCGATCTGGATTTCCATACCCTATGAATAGATTATTTTTCATAAATTTCATCGATCCAACAAATTCACATGATAGATGCCGTCAACTATCGGCGGCATCTATCATGCAATTGTGGCGATCTTTCAGAAATCACGTTTTACTTCTTGGATTAATGTACCATTGTAATCAAATAAATCAACGATCATTGGCATTTGTCCGACTGCATGTGTTGAGCAGGATAAGCAGGGGTCATGCGCACGAATGGCAGCTTCTACCCGGTTTAAGAGTCCTTCACTAATTTCTGGTCCTGTGATATAGGTTTTTGCAACACTGTCAACAGCCTCGTTCATAGCCCAGTTATTGTGACCGGTTGAGACAATAAGATTGACTGCTTCAACCTGCCCGTTTTCTTTGACTTTGTAATGGTGGAGTAATGTTCCACGGGGTGCTTCAATTACACCAACGCCTTCGCCTTTGAAATCTTGTTTGGTGTTAAGAATATCTTTTCCGAGGATGTCTGGATCATCAAGTAGTACTTTTACTCTTTCGATCGCGAACAGGATCTCTATCAAGCGGGCATAGTGGTAATGAAGTGTATTCTCAATTGGTTTACCGACATTCATTGCCCTGTAAGTATTAAATTCTTCGTTTGCAAGCGGTGTGTCGATTTTCGTGATGGTGTTCAATCTGCCAAGTGGACCAACGCGGTAAACACCACCTGGATATCCCATCTTTTTGTAATATGGGAATTTAAGGTAAGACCAATCTTCAACATGCTCAGCGATATAATCGAGATAGTTGTTGGAGTCAAAATTTTCTAATTCCTCTCCAGTTCTATCAACCATTCGGATGTTGCCCTGATAAAGCTCTAGGCTATTTTCTGGTGTTACAAGGCCCATATATCCGGTGGAAAACACGGCGAATTTGTCAATATCTTCTTTGTTGTTTTCAGCCCAGTCTTTAAAAATAGTTAATCCTGTCTGAGTGATTGCGATCATTTCATCAATATCTTTTAATATTGATTCGCGGCCCTCTTTTTTCAGAGCTTTATTAACTCCGCCAGGGATTGCAAAAGTGGGGTGTATGCGGCGGTCACCAACTGTACTGATGATCTCCTGCCCAAATTTGCGAAGCGCAACAGCTTTTAATGCCAATTCTGGATTTACCTGGATCAATCCAACCACATTCCTGATCGCTGGGTCAGCATCGAAGCCAAGGATCAGATCCGGGCCTGCTAATTCAAAGAAATGCATGCCGTGGCTTTGAATAATCTGTCCCATATGCATGAGTTCGCGCAGGAGAGAAGCTGTTCTTGGGGGAGGAGAACCCATAACGATGTCACCCGTTTTTGCTGCTGCAAGGTGATGGCTTACCGGGCAGATACCGCAAATTCTTGCTGTAATAGAAGGCATTTCGAATACCATTCTACCTTCGCAGAATTTTTCAAACCCTCTAAATTCATTGACGTGGAAATACGCGTGTTCAACCGTGCCTTCTTCGGTCAAATGAATCGTTATTTTTGCGTGTCCTTCAATTCTCGTTACTGGCTCGATCGTGATCTTTTGTGTAGCCATAAATTTACCTCTATATTAATTCCACATCAAATTGTTATTTTCTAGTTTGGGCATTCTTCCCTGCGCTAATTCTGCAAGTACATAAAATATGATATCTGCATCTGGTGGGCAGCCCGGCACGAATACATCTACTTTTACAACTTCATGAACCGCGCGCACCAGTGTAGGTTTTGCTAATTCTGGAGATGAAGGTATTTTTCCGCTTTCATCTGTGCTTGGTGTATCGACATAGGCTCGTTTTAAGGACTCTTCTAATGTGAAGAAGTTGCGCATTGCCGGGACACCGCCGAAGACTGCGCAGTCGCCAAGCGCAACGAGGATCTTACTGCGGGCGCGCATTTGCTTCGCCACATGTTCGTTGTGTGAATTATTTATCCCCCCTTCTAAAATTCCAACGGTCACCCCTTTTTCATCTGGCACTTTAAAGTCTGTTATCGGAGTTGCTCGAAGATCAACAAGTTCAACGAGCTTTACGATACGTTCGTCTATATCAAGTAAAGACATATGGCAGCCAGAGCATCCGGCCAGCCAGTCACTTGCTACGGTAGGTTTTGCCATTAATTACTCCTGTGATTAACTGATTGTTACTGGTGCTGGAGTTTCTTTTATGAGTTCTTTCCAGCTTTTCTGTTTCTTAACTTTCAATGCGTCTGCGAGTTTTGATAAAGATTCTTCATTGGAAAAAACTGCCTCCGGTGCTTCCAGGGCCGCTTTCGCTTCGAAGATATGACCATCCGCATTAATGAAATGCCCGCCTTGTTCAAGCCAATTTTGTACAGGGAATACAACGTCTGCGTTTGCGGTTAGAGGAGAGATATAACTGCTGAAGATGATCGAGAAATGTGTTTTATCAAATTTCTTTGAAAAACTCTGTGATAATTTCTCGTCACCGAGTGCCATTATGGTCAATTTTGAGCCGACAATATTTCCAGTGTTGTTGATCCCAATCGCGGACGCGCCTACACTGTTGATGTTGCCTTTAGTTGTGATCAATTTTCCATTAAGTTGATTATTCAAAGAGATAATTGACCCTAAGATTGCTGCCGCGTTATCGTAATTGGTGCGGCTGCCAAATATGATAGCGACTTTTTTGGCAGAAGACAACATTTCCACAACATTTTCAAGAGATGAGAGATTAAGTTTGAATGATTTTGCAATTTTATCAATGTCACTTGATTTTTCAGCAACAAGATTTCCAATGGCCTCAATTAATTCAGATTGAGAATTTTTATCAATAGTAAGTGATTCATTTGCAAAGTAGTCGAAACCCGTTGGGTTTTCGGAAATTTGGATTAAATTTGCGCCTGCTGGAATTTGCCGTTTTGCAAAAAAGCTTATTACTTGATGGTCCTTAGTTGTATCTTCCCCAATCATAAGGTAGCAATCCGCATTTTTTATCTCATTTATTTTTGATTCAAATGCTTTACCCGAAGATTGTGCTAAATCGAATACTGCCGATATTGCGGAATAATCTTCGGTTGTTGATATTGATTCAGCATCAAAAGCATCACATATTTCTTTAAACTTATTTAGTGCTTCCATGGATAATCGTGTTGACGCCACACCAGAAAGCTTTCCTTTGCTGGTTGTGATCTTTTGAGCTGCGGCAGAAATCGCGTGGTCCCAGGTGGCGGCTTTCAATTTTCCATTAGTACGAATCATTGGTGTTAATAATCTTTCTCTTTCTTCGACCATGGGGTGGAATCGACCGACCTCGCAAATGACTCCACCGTTAATCTCGGCGTCCCAATCACCTTCAATGCGAACCAGGCGGTTATCGCGAGTCAACACATCGATTCCGCAGCCAATACTGCAGCCAAGGCAAATTGTTTTGGTCGTGTCCACTTCAGTTACCTTACCTTGATATGCACTCCACCGGTCTATCAATGAGCCAGTGGGACAAACTTGTACGCAGACCCCACAACCAATACAGGTACTTTCTCCTAAAGGTAACCCAAGATCTGCAATAAGTGTGCTGTTAGCGCCGCGTTCTTCAAAGGCAAGTGTGAAATTACCTACTAACTCTCCGCACGCACGTACACATCGGCGGCAGAGAATGCAGCGGTTATGATCGAGAATTATGAATGGGTGAGAAGCGTCAACCGGATAGGGCTGCCAGTTTGGCATTATTGGCCAGTGCGTCATTTCCTCGTCGTATGCTGCATTTTGTAATTCACAATCTCCTCCACTAACCTGGCAATATGGGCAGAAATGATTGCGTTCGCTAAAGAGCATTGAAAGAATAAATTTCCGTGCATCGTGTACCTTTTGCGTGTCAGTATGCACGACCATATCATTTCCAACAGGCAAAGTGCAGGACGGCTGCAATGTTTTTACCCCTTCAATTTCAACCAGACACAGGCGACAGCCGCCATACGGGGTAAGTTTAGGATGATCGCAGAGCGTGGGGATTTCAATGCCAAGTTGTCGAGCGGCATCAAGAACAGTTGTGCCTTTTTCTACTTCAGTTATTTTTCCGTCAATTGTAATTTTTACCATTTTCACTCTTCTCCCAATTAATTCGATGTTGGGGATTTACCGCTCATCGGGCAAACCCCAGCAGGACATACTTTTTGATTTATATGTGTTTCTACTTCAGCACGGAAATGGTTTAAGATATCTTTCAATGGGGAACCAGCTGTTTGTCCAAGTCCGCAATTAGACATTTCATATAACCATTTGCTAATTTCCTGGAGGTTATCAAGATCTTTTATGGAACCAAGCCCTTCAGTGATTTTTGTTAATATCTGGTATGCTCGCTGACTGCCAATCCGACAAGGGTTGCATTTTCCGCAACTTTCAAAACGGAAAAAATTAAGAAGCACTTTTGCGAGATCAACAACGCAGGTTTCTTCACTGCAAATTAGAAGTGCTCCGGAACCCATAGAAACACCCGCATTGGCAAATGAATCGTAGTCCATAGGTATATCCTGCAAACCTGCTGGTATGATCGAACCACTTGACCCACCAGTTTGTGCTAATTTGAGAACCGAATTGTTTTTCATCCCTTTTGCATAGATTGAGATTACCTCGCGCAGTGTAATCCCCATAGGCACTTCGATTAATCCGGTTACATTCACGTTACCGAGAATGGTATATACCTTTGTGCCAGAACTGGAGGGTGTTCCGAATGATTTAAACCATTCAGGACCATTTCTTATGATCGGGGCAATATTGGCAAGGGTTTCAACATTGTTTACAAGGGTTGGCTTATTCCATAATCCATTGGTGGTCGGATAAGGAGGGCGGGATCGAGGTTCACCTCTTTTTCCCTCAATTGATTCTATCAGCGCTGTTTCTTCACCACAGATGTATGCGCCGGCTCCCACATGAATGTGCAAATTAAAATTATGTCCAGAGTTGAATATGTTTTCTCCGAGTATCCCCATTTCCTTTGCTTGCATGATTGCGTTTAAAAGACGGGTTTGCGCTAGGGTATATTCACCTCGTATGTAAATGTATCCTTCATCAGCACCTACAGCGTATCCGGCAATAATCATAGATTCAATAATGCTGTGAGGATCACCCTCGAGTATTAATCGGTCTTTAAAGGTGCCGGGTTCGCTTTCGTCCGCGTTGCAAATAACATATTTTTTATCGGATTTTGTGCCAGCTACAAATTTCCACTTGGTACCTGTTGGGAAACCCGCGCCCCCTCTTCCGCGCAGATTACTTTCTTTCAATAAGGAAATAACTTCATCAGGTTTCATCTCAGTTAGCACTTTACCCAATGCAAGATAACCTTCATGGATGACATAATCTTCGATAGAATCCGGGTCAATTATTCCCGCTCGTTCAAGCACAATTCTCTGTTCTGCCGGGAGAGTACCTTTTCTGGCGGATAACCAGGCAATGGATCCTGATAGTTCTTTCTTTGGGGCTTGCAATTCTGATGCGATGCGCCCTTTGAAAAGATGCTCTTCAACTAAATGATGGACGTCGTTAGGTTTCACTGGCCCATAAATAATCGCTTCGGGATATACGATCACAAAGGGAGAGATATCGGTACGAGTTATATTAGATATTTTTGAGAGGGAAATTTCTTCGTGTAGATCGAATGATACAAGTTCCTTTTTAAATTGGTCAAAAATTAAATCTGCACCTTTTGCGATGCTGTGGGGATCATTCGAAACAAGAACCATGGAGCGTTTGGTTTTCATTGTCAATTCCTCCTAATCGTATTTTGCTAAGATATCGGAGATTTGATTCGGAGTTATATTACCATATATGTCCTCATCAACCATCATCACCGGTCCAACACCGCACACGCCCAGGCAACTCGTTGTGGTCAGGGTCCATTTACCGTCACTGCTTGTTTCACCGGGCTCAAGTTCTAACTCGTTTTTGAGTGCATCAAATACTTCGCGGCCGCCAGCCACATGGCATGGTGCACTTTCACAAAACTTGATCACATGCCGACCTGTTTGCTTGGTAAAGAACATATGATAAAAACTGGCAACGGAGTAAAGTTGACTTTGGGGGATATGCATACGCGAACTAACCTGTTCCATCGCCTCTTTGGGAATAAACCCGATATCCTGATTGACTTTCATCAGGATAGGAATTAAATCCTCTTTTTTGCCGTGATACATATCCACCGCCTTGTTTGCGGTTTCAATAAAAACCAGATCACTTATTGCTTTTATTGTCATGCAACTTCCTCCTTCATGGCATATTATTTTAGATCGAGTATGAATAAAAATATTAGCCTTATTATTTACAAAACAAGGACTGCATCGTAATTGCATACTTGTTGGCAAATCCCGCATCGGATGCAAATGTCTGGATCAATCACATGAATACTTTTACGTTCTCCTGCTATCGCATCCACAGGGCAGTTGCGTGCACAGAGCGTGCATCCGACACATTTTTCAGGATCAATTTCGTAGCTGATCAACGCACGGCAAACTTTCGCGGGGCATTCCTTGTTATATATATGAGCTTCATATTCATGGCGGAAATGCTTAATTGTACTGACGACAGGGTTGGGAGCGCCTTTCCCTAAACCGCAGTGACTGTCTTCGATGATTTCAGCGGACAAAATTTCTAATAATTCGATATCCCCTTCGTGACCATTCCCTTCGCAGATCCGAGTGAGGATATCAAGCATACGTTTGGTGCCAACACGACATGGAACACATTTTCCGCAGCTTTCACCCTGAATGAATTCCATGAAAAAACGTGCGATATCAACCATGCAGGTTTCATTATCCATTACAACCATGCCGCCTGAGCCCATAATTGATCCCGCTTCAGTTAGTTTTTCATAGTCCACAGGCAGATCAAGATATTCGGCAGGTAAACAACCTCCCAATGGACCGCCTGTTTGGATTGCTTTAAATTGGTGATCATCTTTAATACCACCGCCTATATCGAATATTATTTCTCTTAGAGTAATCCCAAAAGGCACTTCGATTAAACCGGTTTTTTTCACATCGCCTGCCAAAGTAAAAGTCTTTGTTCCCTTGCTTTTTTCTGTCCCCATCCCGGAAAACCATTTTGGTCCACGCAAAATAATCTGCGGAACGTTTGCGTATGATTCCACATTGTTTATATTAGTTGGCATACCAAATAAGCCACTGACTGCTGGAAAAGGAGGTCTTGGGCGTGGTTCGCCGCGTTTACCTTCAATGGAAGCAATTAAAGCCGTTTCTTCGCCGCAGACAAATGCGCCAGCTCCTTGACGGATTTCAAGATCAAATGAGAAGCCAGAACCGAAAATATTCTTTCCTAAAAGCCCATATGAGCGAGCTTGCTGTATAGCAATATTTAACGTGTGGACTACAAGAGGATATTCCGCTCGACAGTAGATATATCCCTGCGAAGCACCAATCGCATAGGCAGCAATAATCATTCCTTCAATAACTGAATGCGGATCTCCTTCCAATACTGCGCGATTCATGAAAGCTCCTGGATCCCCTTCATCCGCGTTGCAAATTACATATTTTTGGCTCCCAATTGAATCGTGTGTAAATGCCCATTTTAATCCGGTGGGGAATCCGGCTCCTCCTCGACCTCTCAACCCTGAATCTTTGATCTTCTGGATAACATCTTCAGGTGAAAATTCTGTTAAAACGTTAGCCAACGCGGAATACCCATTCTCAGTAATATATTCTTCGATATTCTCTGGATCGATCTTTCCGCAATTGCGAAGAACGACGCGTACTTCTTTCAGCGTTGGTTCACTTAGTTCTTGCACGACTTCTTCTTTAGAAGGGGCTAAGAATTTGTTTACAGGCCGGCCTTTTAAAAATTGTTCTTTAACAAGGTATGGAATATCATCTACTGTTAACCCGATGTAATGAAACCCTTCAGGATAGACAAGTATTTCTGGACCTTTAGAACAAGCCCCGATACGTGGAGTGTCTAATACTTTGACCTCATCCTCTAATCCTAGTAAGGATAGTTCCTTCTTCAGGCTGTCCAATATTTGTAAAGAACCTTTTTGAACGCATTCCGGGTCATTACAAACTAAAATGTGTGAACGAAAATATGTCATTGTCTACCTATAAAAATGATATTTCCTAAATCAAGTCTTTTTATAATTGAATAACGTTATCCTGGAAGATATTACCTTTAACCACATGGGATTCCATAATTTTCTCAGCAATCTTCGGGGAAACTTTCCCGTAGGTTATTTTCTCGGACTCACCTTTTGCAATCTGGAGAATAGGTTCTTGCTCACAGAGACCAATACACCCGGTTTGCGTGACAATCACATTTTCAACCTGGTTGTTCTCAATAAAATCTAAAACCGTTTTCATTGTTTCGCGAGCGCCAGCAGCAATTCCACAAGTACCCATACCAACAATAATATGCACTTCGCCAGAAGTCTCTTTTGCCTTGCGTTTTTCTAACGCCTCCTCGCGGATTCTCTTCAGGTCTTCTAAACTTTTAATCGTGTTCATCTTTTCTCCTAATTCAATAAGATAAATTAT
>CAZILY010000007.1:22803-27673 GCA_964540175.1 uncultured Pelolinea sp.
GCTGCTTTAAGGAATGGAATTCCCAGGCCAACGTTTCTGGTAGTTCTTGACGTCACAAATGGATCGTGAATCTGGGCGATGGTCTGAGTATCCATGCCTTTACCATTGTCAGAAATGATGATTAATAATTCGTCTTTATTAAGGTTCTCATTGATCTCGATTGAAATTTTACTCGCACCAGCATTGACGCTGTTTTCCGCAATATCCAATATGTGCAGAGAAATTTCTTTCACTGATTTAACCCTGGCGATCCTGACTTTCAATGGAGCGTACTAATTGAGCAACTTTGCTGGGCTTTACTCGCCCATGAATGGTTCCGTCAACCACGACAACAGGTGACTGGCTGCAGGCCCCGACGCAACGGGTTTCTTCCATGGTGATATTGCCGTCTTCAGTAGTTTCACCCATGCTGATACCAATAAGCTGTTTGGCTTTATCAATTAATTGAGACGAGCCGCCAACATAGCAAGCAGTCCCTGTGCAAAATTTTACTGTGTGTTTTCCGCGTGGACGTGTTGTGAAAAAGGAGTAAAACGAAATAACACCATGCACTTTGCTAACAGGGATTTTTAAGAAGTGGGCGACATAATCCTGTATTTGTTCAGAAACGAAACCAACTGTATTTTGAATTTCATTCAGGATAACCATTAAACTGCCAGGTCTTGATTTATTAGCATCTAAAATTGAATTTAGCTTATCAGCTAGATTAGAATTTTGATTTGGGTCAATTTCGTAATTATCTAATTTCATTCTTGTCTTCCAAATATTTTATATATTTTAGTGAAACCAAATGATTTTATCATGTTTTATCTTTATTTCACCAATGAAAAAAGTGCAATTAGTAATTAAATTTGATATTTTACGAACTATGATGAAGTCCCTGACTGGAGTGGTGTGATTAAATTTTGATTCCTGTAAACTCGATTATTCTTTCCAGCTAGTGCTAATTGAATTTCATTAACAGTTGGCTCTTTGATGAGGAATTGGTTGTAACCAATGATATCTTCTAAGAAATGAGCGTCTCCATTTTGAATTAGGTATTTATCTTTCAATTGAGGGTATTTTTCAATGGCCTTGCCGGGTGTAATATCCCTTGAGATTTCAAATATGTGAAGATCTATATCTTCAGGAATGAATCCGAGCACAGGAAATAACCCGTAAGCTTTGCGATTGACATGAGCTGGGATTAATAACCCCCCTGCTGCGCGTACGGTTTTTATTGCATCATTAAAGGATAATGTAGAAGAAGTAATCAGTAACCTTTCTTCTTTACGCAGGAAGTCACCGGTTTTGTCCACAACATATTGCTCCCCAAAGTAGTCTGATTTATTTTTGATTTTTGGAAAGGAATGCTCAATTTTGTGGAAAAAATAACGAGCTTGTCCGAGTGTATTGAATAAGCATATGCTGTGAATTTCCTCACGTGTTTGGAGTTCAATGCCTGGGAGGACGACTATGTTTGATCCCTCAGCTGCTTCTATTACGGATTGAATATTATCGATGCTGTTATGATCGGTTATTGCGATGAGGTTGATCCCTTTTGATTTGGCTTCTTCGATGATTAATGGCGGGATCATCTCAACAGATGCACAAGGTGATAGGACGGTATGGATGTGAAGTTCAGCTTTATACAGGTTTAATTTTTCTTTTTGCGTTACCACATTAAGATGATTATTTTTCCCTTAAACCCATTTCCCACAATTTTCCAACTACGTGAAATGAATTTTCTCCAGCTGACAATAAAATAACACCTTCCTCGTTTGCTTTTTCAATCGTTGCTTTATCAGGATTTGCCCCTTCTGTGATGATGATTGCGGTGAGATCCAACAAACGGGCAACAGCCACAATATTACTGTGGGCTTGTAGTGTAACCCAGATGCTGCTGTGGCCTGCGCCAATCATTACGCAGCTCAACATATCTGATACATAGCCATGCGAAGGAGTGATTACAGAAAAATCCTTTTCTTCTGTTAGGATTTTCAAATTTAAACCACTTATGATTTTTTCAAGTGTCATGTTTTTTCTCCTTGATATTTAAATATCCTTCTCCGACAATATCTTCACCTTTTAAAAATATTTTCATTGTCAAATGCGTGCCATGTCCCCATTCAGATTGTAAGTCCATTTCGTCCACACAGCGTGAGATATTGGCCAATCCCATACCTGCGCCAAATCCTAATTCGCGAATTTCTTCTGTGGCTGTTGAAAAACCTGGCTGCAGTGCCTTGTTGACATCTTTAATGCCGGGGCCATCATCCCAAACATAAACGGATATTTGATTGGGTTCTATCTCAACGTGAATAGCTCCACCATTATTCGTGTGGATGATGAGATTCATCTCCGCTTCATAAATTGCTATTCCCACACGGCGGGCTAATTGTGCGTTAGCCCCTAATCGAAGCAGGGCGCGTTTGATGTTGCTGGATGCTTTTCCTCCCCTAGTGAAATCGAAATGGGCAATGTTGTAGCGGAGGATTAAGCTGGATCGGTCAGATTCGATGTCTTCAAATAAATGGGAGGCTCTGTAGCGCCTGACTTCTTCTTCCTGATATTGACTCTCCAATGCATGTAGAAGCCCATTGTTAACATCCCCTTTTGTAATAATACCAACCAGGTGTCCTTCTTTGTCCAGCACTGGCAATCGGCCTACTTTTGTTTTCGCGAAACATTTTAATGCTTCAGTGAGAAAGTCAAATGAATTTACGGTTACAAGATCTGTACTCATATATTTTTCCACACTTGCGTTTAGATCTTGTTTTGCGAGGCATTTGATCAAATCTTCTGTGCTAATAAGACCCACCAATCTCTTCTGGTTGTCACTAACAATTGGGACACCGGAAACGTGAAACTTACCCAAGTTGTTTAATAAATCGCGCATTGAATCATTCGGATGCATGGTCTTCACATGACTTGTCATTACGTCAGAAATTTTTAGAATATAGGCTAATTCTTCTACTCTGGTTATGTTTCCTGCCAATTCATCTGTAATGATCTTGTTTTTGAATCTAAGCTTGTGATGTGCGGGGTCTCTTTTAGGCATATTATTCTTCGGAGATTGATCGTTCAAAACTTGGCAACCCAGCTTTATATAATCTGCCAGATAGCTCGAACATCCCAAATGGGGATGTTATTAATGGAATACCTTCCTCATTTGCTAAATCGATAGTTTCGCTTGGTGGGTTTTTTCCACGAACAAAAATTATAGCTGCTACATCTGACATTTGAGCAGTTCTTACAACCTGGGGGTTGCATAAACCGGTAAGAAGGACAGCATATGGTTGAATAGACGCTAAAACATCACTCATCAGATCAGCACCGCAGCCACCTTTTATCGCGCACGTTAGATCGCTTGTTTGTGTTAATAATTTTCCATCTGTGATTTCAATCAATTCTTTAATATTCATAGTTGTTGAAAAATATTACCAATATTTTTGCTAAATTCGAAACTAATTATATGTTAAAATTTTTTGACCAATAAGAAAGAGTATATGAAAAACATCATTCAACCTGTAAAAGGTACACGCGAATTTTACCCTCTAGAAATGGCGGTACGGAATTGGATCTACGAGAACATCCGAAATGTATCTGAATCATTCGGATATTCCGAATATGATGGTCCTTTCTTGGAACCAATTGATCTTTATGCTGCGAAATCGGGGGAAGAATTAGTAAAAGAACAATCATTTGTTTTCCCGGATCGAGGTGGAAACTTGATCACCCTGCGGCCTGAATTAACTCCAAGTCTGGCACGAATGGTTGCTCAAAAACAACGTCAATTGGTATATCCATTGCGTTGGTGGTCATTTGGGCCTTTTTGGCGGTATGAAAAACCTCAAAAGGGTCGAGCGCGAGAATTTTTTCAATGGAATATAGATTTGATTGGGTCAAAATCTCCAGAAGCGGACGCTGAATTAATTGCAATTTGTGCTGAATTCTTTAAGCAAATCGGGTTGTCTCCCGATAACGTAAAAGTGCTTATTAATGACCGTCGGCTAATGGACCAAAAATTGTCAGAACTTGGAATTGATGCTTCATTAAAGAAGATAACCTTAAAGATTATTGATCGACAAGACAAGATGGATCGCTCGACCTGGAAGACTTACGCGCTTGAAAATGGTTTAACGGAAGAACAATTTATTGGCTTAACAAAAATTCTCGGAAATACAAATCTCTATCAGGAATCAGCTGAACTACAAACAATATTCACTGCATTGGAAAGTTTAGGTGTTAAGGAATATGTGCAGTTCGATCCGAAGATTGTCCGAGGTCTTGACTATTACACGGGTGTTGTTTTTGAAGCTCGCGATGTTGGGAAGAGTACACGTGCAATCTTAGGCGGGGGGCGTTATGATGATCTCGTGAAAGATGTTGGCGGGGAGCCGCTGACCGGTGTGGGTTTTGCGATGGGAGATGTTGTCCTCCCAATCATACTGGAGCAATATGGATTATTACCCGACTTGCAGGTAAATCCAACGCAGATCCTTGTAACAATTTTTGATGAAAACTTACTACCAGTTAGTCTCACCACAGCTACAAATTTACGGAGGGCGGGTTTTTCAGTACAGACGTACCCTGAACCAGCCAAGATTGGCAAACAACTTAAATATGCTGATCGGTGTGCTGTGCAATTCGCCCTTGTTATTGGTCCAGAAGAAAAAGAACAGGGAATTGTACAAGTGAAAGATTTGAGAACTCGAGAACAAACGAGTGTTCCAATGGATGGATTAATTAAGCATATTAATGGAATGCTTGCCGAGTAATTGATAGCATGTTAAAATCATCACCGTATGGTGGCTGTAGCTCAATGGCAGAGCACCTGTCTGTGGAACAGGATGTTGCGGGTTCAACCCCCGTCAGCCACCCCTAGATA
>CAZILY010000008.1:0-24014 GCA_964540175.1 uncultured Pelolinea sp.
GGGAAGGGCTGGATTTGCCAGAAGTGTCTTTAGTTGCAATACTTGATGCAGATAAGCAGGGTTTTTTGCGGTCTGCAACTGCGCTTATTCAAACAGTCGGCCGGGCGTCGCGTAATTTAGAGGGAAAAGTGATCATGTATGCCGATAAGATAACAAACGCCATGAAACAAGCAATTAATGAAACCAACCGACGCAGGAAAAAACAAGAAGCATACAACAAGAAACACAATTTTGAACCTTTTACAATTATCAAGGAAATTTACGATATCACCGAGCGGCTTACATCGCAGTCATATATTGCTGACGATCAGGCGGATTATTTTGCAGATGGAACGATTTCAAGAATGCCAATTAAGGAGTTGAAAAAGATAATTGAAGAGACAAGAGAAAGAATGGAAGCAGCGGCGAAATCTTTGGAGTTTGAACGGGCAGCTGCTCTGCGGGATCAGGTCTTCGAATTACGGAAAATGCTTGCGGATGAATCAAATGCTTCCCCATGGGAACGAATCGCAATTATTTCTGGCGAAGAATAGGTGTGGTTCGATTATTTTGTCTGAAGAATAGTGAAAGGTGAAAGATCGTTTTTGGATTTCTGCCATTCAACATCAACTTTCACGACTTGCGCCATCTGCGGACCTTTGCGGATCTCCTTAAGAAACGCGTCTAATTTCTTTTTAGGCCCATCAGCAAGGATCTCTACATTGCCATTGATCTTGTTCCTCACCCAACCATGCAGTTGAAGATCCTGCCCTGCTCGATACACAAAGAACCTGAAACCGACCCCTTGTACAAATCCTTGCACAAAAGCGTGCAAGCGCTCATTTTTCTCGTTTTCCATAATGATTGTCAGGATTGGTCGAAGAGGTCAAATACGGGCTTCCCAGAAGAGGGGCCCAGGTTATCCATAGCCATTTCTAAAATGTCTATCTCTTCTTCATCGTCACTTTCTTCGATCATTTTTTCGAAAAGATCTTTAATATTGTTTCCACCGATTTTAGATAATGCCCATATTGTTTGTGTATGTAATTCTTCATCGGGAGAAGAGCTATCCATAATTTCAATTATTTGCTCTTTTGTAGATTCGATTTCCAATTCTCCAGCTGCTTTAACTGCTTCAATTTGAATATCAGGATCGAGGTCTGATAGTTTCTCTAACACTACTTTTCCCCACATAGTATTTACTGATCTACTTATGGCCAATAGCGCTGAAAGATGCCACTTCTTATCATTTATTTTTAAAGCACTAGTGATAAAGTGGTCCACTTTTTTGTTGCTGGAATACCCCAAGGATTCAAGAATCCTCTGTTTGATGGAGTCATCATCAGTTTTTAAATATTCATCAATTAGTAAATCTTGAACCATGTTTGCTGATTTTTCTGGAATTTCTTCAAGCTCGCCTAGAAGTACAAATTTTCCGAGAGCTGAAGCGGCTGATGCGTTGACCTCGGAGTCGGAATCGTTTTGTAAAAGGTTAATGAAGATGGGGATTAATTTAATATTAGTGCATTCCCAAAACAATGGAATTGCCTGGCTTCTGATACGTGGATCATCGTCTTGCAAAGCAAAATAACCGAAATCATCACAGGAAGCGAGAGTGTTGTCTTCCATCAGAGATTCTAAATCCTTGAGGAGGTTGTATTTTCTTTCCCTATCGACTTCAGGCCAAATAGATTTTATTTTTTCTAGATTGTCCAAGGATATATCTGAAAAAAAGAGTAAAAACTGTGAACTAAATGGTTTACTGTTATCTAGAAGGTTATTAATTACATCATCAGAAGAATACTCTAAGTTTGTTTCCATTTATTCTTCTATGGTAACACGATTGGATTAATTATGTCTTGATAAAAAACATATCCCATCAATATCAATAATCCCGAGTAACCAATAAAATGGATAAGGTTCTCATATTTCACTGGTACTCTCTTACCAAGGAAAATCTCAGGAAGAATAAAAAGTATTCTTCCGCCATCAAGTGCGGGGATGGGGAGTAAATTTGAAAAACCCAACGATATCGAAATTATGCCAAAGAACCAAGCAATATTAATAACAGCTAATGAAGGATCATCATGCTCGATCACTCTCTCGTCTTCACGAACTTGAGAATAAACATCATAGATGCCCTTCGGAGATAGCATGCGTGTTTCTTGAGGATTCACTTCTCCTCTGAGAAGCATACCCGGGATCGATAATAACTGTTTGCCTTGTTCAAGAGCAACTCTCCCCCCCATTGGTATAGCTCCTAAAAAGCCAATGTCTTTGGTCGGGTTTTGCATGATTATCCCTATTGCTCCCTCGCCTTCTGGTGGGTCATTTCTGGGAATTAGGACTATTTCTTTAATTTCATCGTTCTGTAGGATTGTAAGTGCAGTTTCTTTACCAAGATTTTCTTGAACTAAGGTGATAACTTGAAAGATCCCTGTTATTTCCTTCCCGTTTACACCCTGGATAATATCAGTTTCTTTTAAACCAGCTTCTGCCGCGGGAGATCCTGGTGCAATTCCTGCGATTTCTACAATACCGGGTTGCGGGATTCCGGTTTTTGAGATTACCAAGCTAAATAAAAGAACTCCAGTTAATAAATTCATGAGAGGCCCGGCTATTAATGTGCCCAGCCGCTTCCACTTGTTTGCTTTGTAAAGACCTCCCTCAACATTCGGGTCGTCTTCTCCCTTGAACCTTACGAATGCTCCAAATGGGATTAAATTTATTGTGAAATCTGTACCCTTCCAATTAAATAATTTTATTATCTTGGGAGGATATCCAAAGCCAAACTCTTCGGCTTGAATTCCAAAGAGTTTTCCAACAAGGAAATGTCCCATTTCGTGAATCAATAAAAGGATACTCAGGGCTGTAATGAATTCAATCAGACTTAATAAGGAATTATTTATCATAGGAAAGGATTATAATGCTCCCCGTTGGATTTTGATGTAGGAATTATATTAATTTGGACTTGTTGGTTGAATGACGCTCGTGCCGCTGCCAGAAGGTGATTTGAGGATTTCAATAATTCCTGGAATGTCCCGTAATTTATTCTCAACTTTTTTATGGCTTTCTTCCGTACAGATAATATGTACATTTGAACCTGCATCGAGAGTATATGCTGCGGCAGTACCTTTACGGCGCATTTTCTTAACTTCATGCATGATCAATAATGAAGTTGGCTGCCAGTAAATGATAGGCGGTTTTGAGGTCATCATCACCGCGTGCATCATGTTGCTGTCAAGTTCAATGATCTCTGAAAGAGCTCCAAAATCCTTTTTAATAATTGCATTTCTACAAATGTCGAGCCGGCGCGGAGCATCCGTGATTCGGACTTGCTGCAGCGGGCTTGAATCTGCCGTGCTGTGTCCTTTAGTAGAGCTCACTTCTTTCGGTTTTCTTTCAACTATGGCAATACAATCCCATAGAGGCCAATGATCCTCGCGGGCGATAGTTGTTGCATAAGAATCTTTATGTTTGCTGCCAGTTCTCCATTCACAGTAACCAGGAGGGATAGACCGGCAAGCAGAGCCTGATCCCAATCGGGCGATAGCAGATAATTCCTTTTGTGGAAGATGAAGTTCGTATAAATGTGCGATCGCGGCGGAAAGGGCTGCAAAGGCGGAAGCAGAAGAGGCGATGC
Organism: uncultured Pelolinea sp.; assembly: GCA_964540175.1. Taxonomy (GTDB): domain Bacteria; phylum Chloroflexota; class Anaerolineae; order Anaerolineales; family Anaerolineaceae; genus Pelolinea. The sequence continues at coordinate 3,623 of CAZILY010000008.1, forward strand.
CAGCGGACATTGGAAAATTGTTTGTGCTTTTAACTTCCAGGAATCCATCTTGCTTGTAAATCTTTCTGATAAGGTCTAAATATTGCTGGATACGATGTAAAGCGGGGCCTGTTTGCGCTGCTCCATTCAACTCAAGGTGGTCATTTAATAATTTTGGGTTTTTTGTAACAGTGGTGGTCGTGTTCAAACTAGCCAGATTCATGGATATGGAACCATTAGAAGGGAGTCTCAGAGAATCATCCTGATTTCCCCAATACTTTATGAAGGCGATATTTGGGTGTGCTATGGCTGTAACTGAGTAAGTTTTCACTGGGGGGATAATGGTATTTTCTATCTTGAAGAAGATATTTGAAGAATGTCGCCTTCCTCGTTTGCTTTCACTTTAATTGAGACAGGGATTGTATGTCCGTTTGCTGTTATTGTATTGCCGATATACTTGAGGATTGTTGACCCATCGGGCATTTTTTGTGTCTTTGGAGGGGTATTATTAAGATAAGGAAATTGTTTGAATACCTGATCACTTATCTTTTTTATTGTATTTAAATCCATAAGATTAATTAGTATGTTTTGTTTAAATTATAACCTTTCCGTAGAAATGCGGGTACTTCTAGCGTATCTTCGTAATTATCTAACGATTTGGAATATAGCAGATTTTCATTACTATTAACTGAAACGCACTCCTGTTCGATTAATTCGGTTGGTTTACGCTCATAATCATCTTGATAAAGTAATGGTGTAGCTCCTATACCAGTAAGTAAAATCGAAACCATCACTTGGTCACCACCTGTTTCCGTTTGTTCAATTACTGGTATGATTTCTGTATTCTCACCAACTTTTTCTTTTAAATAATCAATGGCAAGGTTAATTTCATTGATTTTTAAGTCACCCGTTAATTTAATTATGATCCCTTGTGCTTGATGAATTGGCGTTTTTTCAAGTAAGGGGTGTGTTAATGCATTTTGTATTGCAGAAATGATCCTTTCGGCTCCTTGTCCATAGCCAATTGAAATATATACACCTCCACCATTTTTCATTAGTTTGGATATATGTGAGAAATCAATGTTCAGCAAACCGTGGTTATTCAAAATCCCAGTTATTCCTTGAATTCCCTTGATGAGGACATCATCCGCCATTCCAAGAGTGGTTTTTAAGGGTGTGTGTGGCGCAGCAAGATCTACTAAGCGATCGTTTGGGATAGTAATTAAAGTGTTTGTAAAGGGTTGCAAATTGATTGTTGCCTCGTAGGCAATGCTCTTCCTTTTTTCTGCCTCAAAAGAAAAAGGCAATGTGACTATTGAAATTGTCAGGATATCCAGTGATGTGGCAATTCTAGCTGCAATCTCAATTGCTCCAGAGCCAGTTCCTCCTCCCATCCCGGTAGTTAAGAACAAAAGATCTGAATCCTGAATACATTCAATCAAATCCTTGTAGTTTTCTTCTGTAGATGTTTTCCCGGTGGGAAGATCTCCTCCTGCCCCATGCCCATTGGTGGTGCTGGTGCCTAACCGGATGACTTTGTCGGCTCTGCACGTAGATAGAGAACGAAAATCTGTGTTAGCAGCAATCAATTCCACACCTTCAAGGTCTAAAGCGGAAAGGCGGGTAATTGTATTGCACCCACTTCCACCAAGTCCGAGAACTTTAATTTTTTTGGATAGTGATTGTTGTTTTGGTTGGCTGTGATTGTTCATGCTTTTCTACTCGCTTTGTAATTCTGCTATTTTGTTTGGGGAAATAACCTTAATAATGCAATTTTCTGATAAGGTTTCTATATCATCGGATAAAAATTCTTTCTTCTTATCGGTTATGAAGAGAATATAGGCTGCGTTTGCAGCTTCGATTTTTGAAAAGCCTAAATGAGGTTTAAATTTTCTAATATAAGGATCTAATTTCTCAAGCAGGTTGGGCATATCTTGTTTTAGCGAATCGGAAAATAGGATATAGCGCCGATATTTGAATTGAAATTGTTTAATCGGAATATTTATTTGGGTTGGGGTTTTTTCGGTTTGCGGGGTGGGAACATTACTGGTTAATCCTAAAGTTAGTGCAGGAGAGAGAGGGAAACCTTTTGGAGTGAACCACCTATATGGAAAATACTTCTTTTCAGTTTGTGCGGAGAGAACGAAAAAATTACATCCAATCACTTCAGGTGGAATAGGGGACAATAGTTGTTCAGGGTTTTGGGGATCATACACATTTTTTCCGTTTAGTAAATTTGTGATTGCAAAAGAGATATCTGTGGGTGCAGTGTCCGCTGAATTTTCTGTGAAACACCCGTTTGGAACTCCCGCTTCCAGAATAATAATCGGCAATTTTTTTCCAAAAACCTTCTCTGATAATTCCAGATACCATTCATGCGTCCTGAAACTCTGCTGATTTTGTGTGTTTTCCTTTTTATGAAAGGGTTTAGTTTTCGGCCATTTATTCTTTCCACCAGAGCCCCATTCGATGGAGTGCCCCCAATCCCAACCAAATGCAGATAGGACCAAATTGTTCTTGATCTGGGGCGTTGTATGAGCAAGACCTTCTAATGATTTCTCAACAAATGCAAGGTCCCAATAATCGCCGCCAGGGAAGAGCGGGGAGAAAACAGGTTTGATGTGGTTTTCCACACAAAGTTGTGCAAAAGAAATGAATAATTTTAGATGTTTTTCAACAATATCGTACGTATTCCATTGAACATCACCCCACTTTGATCGCAGATTTGGTTTTTCGAATAGATACGCATATTTAACACCCCATTTCCCATACACATTTAGTAAGGTGGTGAGGTTTGAAAAATTAACATCTGAACAAACATCTTCATTGAAATTAATTACTAAACTCACGCCAGATTCGGAAAAAGTCCGGATGAATTCTTCGGGAATAGCGCGGTCTTTTGGATTATTAATAACTAACCATTTTGCATTAACTTCCTGTAATTTTTGGGCCCACAATTGAGAATCAGTGGTTTTAAAATGTTCAGCATCAAGGAAATAGTGAAATCCAAGTTTATTTGAGATAAAGGCTTTTTCTTGTGTTAAATGATCCATTGGTTAATTGGAAAATCCTTAAAATAATTATTAATAATGGTGCAAGAAGAGTGCCATTTGCTTGATGCCTAATCTGCTATAATCGCTTGCATGATACTTGTAACAGGCGGGACCGGGTTTATCGGATCAAGAGTTATTCTTCGGCTGGTACAATCTCAACTTCCATTAAAAGTATTATTAAGGCCTCAAAATTTAATTACAAAATTGCCCCATGATCTTGCGTTGGATGCAGCAGTTAGCAGCCTTAAGGACCAAAGAAGTTTGCGAGCTGTTTTAAGTGGGGTGAAAACCGTCTTGCATTTTGCCAGTGCGGAAAACGAGAAACCACATCCCAATTTCGAGGATGTGGATGTGAAAGGAACAGAGACTTTAATTAAAGCATCGGTTGATGCCGGTGTTGAAAAAATTCTTTTTCTCAGTCGAATTGGCGCGGATAATAATTCAATATATCCAATCTTAAAAGCTAAGGCATTGGCTGAGAATGCAATCAAGAACAGTGGGCTAAATTATGTGATCTTACGATTAACGGATGTATTTGGAGAAAACGATCATTTTACAAACCAACTAGCAGATTACATCAAAGCAGCACCAGGAATTATTCCTTTACCTGAAGGAGGACGAACAGTCCATCAGCCATTATGGATCGAAGATCTCATATCATCTATTTTTCTTGTTATCGAAGATGATCTTTTCCACAAGTCAATATTTACAATAGGTGGGGGTGAATTTTTGGAATTTCGCTCAATCATTGAAATAATTATGAAAAAGATTGATAAGCGAAAGATGCTTTTTCCTGTTTCTCCTGCATATTTGCGCTTATATAATTTATGGTTTAAACAGAGCAGAGGCGGCTTTCCTTTATCGAGCACCTGGCTGGATCTCTTAGCAGTTGATCGGACATGCGCATTAGATTCTTTACCAAGGACTTTTAAACTTTTACCGGCCCGCTTTTATAATCACCTGGATCATTTGTAGATTGGTTCTTTTTTGTTAAACCAACTTGATTTCAAAAACCCTACATTCATATGGCGATAATTTCACTGAAATCTTTTTCTCTTTAATTTCCGAAGAAGGAATTGGGATTTCCTCTTTTGTATAAAAATCTACAAGTACGGTTGAATTATTTTCAGGTGACTCAAGTGGAGCTTTAATGAACCCATCTGATTGTTTGTTAACATTATTGTAGATGACTAAGCTGTGGTAGGCATCATTTTGATTGGTGTAAGCGATTACATCATTGTTGATATTTCCTTCGGTGAAATAGCAATCATGTAGCTTGAAGTTTTTGGAGGTGGAATACCTAAATCGGTTTTCAAGCAGAGGCTGGATTTGTCTTTTATGTCGAGAGATAAGCTTTTCATCTGGAGTTTCTTTAAAATTCGGTTGGTGGAAATCCATCCCATACCTTTCTCTATATCCCTCAAATTGTCCGTGCCCAAACATAGGCAGGCCAGGCATAGTAGCTAACAGTGTACATATTCCAAAATATTTTTCTTCATGGCCGAATTGATTAATTGCAGGTTCCTCATCGGGAGTAGATTGATAATTTACCAATCGCTCTAGAAATAATGGATCTATTGCGATCATATCCTTTATGCATTGTTTGAACTTTTTATTTTCTTCGTCTCGTAATAAATTCATGAAAGCGCTGTTATAAACGCGATCCATCCCTAGATGCTGGATGAAAAAACCTTCCATCAACCAAAATGCTTCGGCAATCAGAAGTGTGTTTGGCTCTTTCTCTCGGATTTTTTCCAACACCTCAATCCAAAATTCGCGAGGCATCAGGTGGTCGAATTCTGATTTATCCATGTTGTTATTGCCTCTTGTGGGGATAAATTTGCTCGCACCTGTATTTGGAAACCACAACCGTTTATAGTGCTGCTTGGTTAACGTCATCGCTGCATCGAGCCGAATAATGTCAAATTTCCCCGCAACATCCAAAATAACCTCTTGTACTGCTGCGCGAGTTTCCTCATTTAGATAATTCAATTGAGCGGTATCGTTCCACGGCATACTGGTACCATCATTGCCGTGATAAATATATAAATTTTCTTTTGATGATGAGTTGTTGCTAAACTGGAAAACTTCGGCTGCGCCAGTTTGTGTGTAATACCCTTCTTCTAATTGAATTTTTGCGCGTGGATCAAGGGAAAGATTAGGAGAGTTATATTTAAATAATGAGCTTGGGTTTAGTTTTGATTGAATAAACCAGTCGGGATGATCAACGACCCATGGGGAATCAATTCCCGTGTGATTGGGTACCATATCACATCCTAATTTTAGACCAGCATTATTCGCTTTTATTTTTAACTTCAAATAGGCTTCTTCACCGCCTAAATCATTTGTAATTCGGTAGTTAAAAATAGAATAGGCAGATGCAATGGCGTTTTTCTTCCCGTAGAGTTCTTTGATTTTTTTTGAGGCTGGGCTGCGTTCCCAGATCCCAATTAGCCAAAGGCCATTCAACCCATAAGATTTCAGAGACTCTAATTCTTCAATGGGAATTTGGTCAAGATATTCAATTGGCTTATTGTATTTTTCGGATAATTGGAACATCCAAACAAACGTGTTCTTTGCGATGAGTACAAGATTCTGTTTCCAATTATTTTTGGTTGATTGATCTTTTTTCATGTATTACCAGACAGATTTCTGAGGAAAATTAATTGTAATTTATGTGATTATTATGATTCTATCTTAAATTAATTCCGGGATTGCAAAAAAATCTTTCTCCTTGCCTTCATCCATAAGGGCTTGAATGATCTCGCGAGCAGCTATCAGGGAGTTAATCGACTTATGGCAATCGGGTTCACTCCACCAAAACAACTATTAAATTTCTTAAACAGTTCCTGTTCCGTGTGTGTAAATAAAAAATTTACTCTCTACACATTTATGTGCGCTTTGGGAAAGTGAAAAAAATGAGGGATTAGTTTAAGGAAGATGGTTGTACTTCTCAGGCGCAAAACTTTTGCGTAAAACTATTTTTTCTTTCCGAGCTGGTCATTTTTCCATCACTATGTGATATGCCCAGGATCGTCGTGGTTGTTAGGAACAGGGCGGTCTCCTGCTACCTCACACCGCAAACGTGGCGGAACTATACCCATAATTGGTCAAAAGAACACAAGACCCCTTTCGTTAATAAAATTAACGGTATCTTTAATGGTAGCAGCCTTATTTCTGGTTTGATTCGATAGGTGTTTGATCGGTATTGATGGATTTGTTTTTGAGTAATAATTATTTTAGTTTTCATTGGTGAGAATATGAGTGATGATATTTGAGCCGCTCCCACCAATATTTTGCGCCATTCCAAAAACGGCCCCTTGCACCTGATTTTTTCCAGCTTCTCCGCGCAACTGCTGGATCACTTCTACGATCTGATACATTCCTGTTGCGCCAACAGGGTGACCGCGTGCTTTTAGCCCTCCCATAGTTGCGACGGGTATGCGCCCAGTCAGTTGTAACTCACCTTCCAAAGCTAGATTAGGAGCTTTCCCCCGAGCAGCGAATCCACAAGCTTCCAAGGATAAGACAGCCATGATTGTAAATGCATCATGATACTCAAAAAGATCAATATTTTTTTCTGTGATACCAGCTTGGCTGTAAGCTTGTTTTGCGGATCGTTCAGCTGCTGATAACCATAGAGGATCTTTCCGGGAATGAACTGCGATAGTATCGCTAGCAGCAGCGGAGCCAACAACAGAAATGATTTTTTGATGCCCATAAGCTTCTATTGAATCGTAAGGAACCAGTACAACTGCTGCTGCCCCATCCCCAATGGGGGAGGCATCCATTAATGTTATTGGATCGCATATAACCGGTGAGCTAACATATTGTTCTTCTGATAATTCTGAGTGAAATCTGGCATGAGGGTTATGTAATGCGTTTTTATGAGCATTAATTGAGAATCCCGAGAAATTGGAATGGTCCCAATTGTATTCGTACAGATAACGCTGCATGAGAAGCGCATTTAAAGCCACAAATGAAACCCCTTGGCTTGCTTCCCAATCTGCATCGGCTGCAGTGGCTAAATTTTCTGTGATCTCAGCATTTGGGGAATCCGTCATTTTTTCAACAGCGGCTGCTACAGCAATATTCACTTCATTAGATGCAACCGCTAAGATAGCTGCCCGGAATGCCGCTGAACCAGAACTGCATGCGCTTTCAACCCGGATGCTTTCAGAACCTCGTGCGCCAACCCAATCAGCAATATATGCGCCTATATTTTGTTGCTTGTTCGCTGATGCGGACATCATATTCCCGATGAATAGGGAATCGAATTCATTAATGTGTGCGTCTAATAATGCATCAAGAATTGCATCCCCCGCTAATTCTTTAAGAGATTTTTCCCAATGTTCAGAAACAATGGTTTGACCAATACCAATCACTGCTACTTTTCTCATTAACTCTCCAATTGGAATTTCATCTAATTATAGATAATAAAACTATCATGGCCTATCAATTCCTGAATCTGCGGTTGGGAGAGTAAAATTGTTGAAATTGGAGGATTTTTTAGAATGAGAATAATTGATATTTCTATTCCATTGTCAGAGAAGACACCTGTCTGGGAGGGTGACAAAGGGATCAGCGTTTCCCGCGTAGCAAAAATTGAGGAGGGTAGCGATTTCAACGTTTCGCGGATAGAACTAGGAGTGCACTCAGGGACGCATATCGATGCACCCTTTCATGTGTTCGAAAATGGCAATACTGTCAACCAAATTCCATTAGAAACTCTGATCGGCAGCGTTCAGGTAGTAGAAATTCCTGATGGAATATCTGTAATAGATAAAAATTGCTTGATGAAATTAAAATTTCAAGACGGAATTGATCGAGTTCTATTTAAAACAACAAATTCATTTTATTGGGAGACAGATCCATTTTCTTTTAATCGAGAGTTTGTGGCAGTAAATTCTGAAGGTGCCAAGGTCCTTGCAGATATGGGTCTGAGGTTAATCGGTGTGGATTATTTTTCAGTTTCCTCTTTCAACGATCTAAAACAACCTCATCTGACCTTGTTGGGACGTGGAATTGTTTTACTTGAGAATGTTGATCTCAGGCGAGTGGAGCCGGGGATTTATGAATTGATCTGCCTTCCGATGAAAATCATTGGAACGGATGGGGCTCCGGTAAGGGCTGTACTAATTTCAGAAAAATAATTTAATTATTTTTATTAATAAATTATTTAGGGTTTCTTCTTAATTGGTTTGTTATACTCATCACCATAAAAAATTAATCATATTCTGGAGTAAATTATGGATTTAAAGGATTCAAAGCAAATTGAAAAAGTAATTATTTTAGGAACCGGTCCCGCCGGTTTGTCAGCAAGTTTGTATGCAGCGAGAGCTGATCTCAATCCGCTTGTTTTTACGGGTACTCAGATTGGCGGACAGGCCGCGGTAACTGATCGGATTGAAAATTACCCGGGATTTCCTGAAGGTGTAGGCGGGGCGGAATTGGCTGATCTATTTCAGAAAAATGCTGAACGATTTGGCGCACGGATTGAATATGATACAGCAACCGAAGTGGATCTTTCTTCGAGTCCTTTTTTGGTAAAGACGTATAGCAAAACATATAAAACGCAAACTCTAATTATTGCCACAGGTGCTACTCCCAATAAATTACACATTCCTGGAGAAGACAAATTTCTAGGAAAAGGTGTGTCATATTGTGCGACCTGTGACGGTTGGTTTTTTAAGGATAAGGCGGTAGCCGTTGTTGGTGGAGGAGATAGTGCTCTTGAGGAGGGAATTTTCTTAACACGATATGCATCTTCAGTGAAAATTATCCACCGCAGAGATGAATTACGGGCGGGCGCAATTTTACAGAAACGAGCTTTAAGCAACCCCAAAATTGAAGTAGTTTGGGATTCAGTTGTTAAAGAAGTAAAAGGCAGCGATGGGGTTGAAAAAGTTGAAATAGAAAATGTAAAAACTGGAAAGCGGAGTGAATTATTAACGAATGGGTTCTTTGTTTTTATCGGTCATAAACCGACAACAGACCTTTTTAAATCCCAGTTAGAATTGGACAAGAAGGGATATATCATCGTTGATAAAAGAATGCGCACTAATATTCCAGGGGTTTTTGTTGCAGGAGAAGCGTGTGATCCTCTCTACCGCCAGGTAATCACATCGGCGGGTATGGGTGCTATGGCTGCAATAGAAGCGACACGTTTATTGGAAAACTAATATGAAAAAGAAAAAGCGAGGTGAATTTTCATCTCGCTTTAATTTTGTTTTCTAAGGCGACTGAGTAACTACTGCGCCAATGCCGGACCAGGAAAATACTCTTGGATTACTCTGAGAACCAGCTGGAACCCAGATAGTGTCTCCTTCATCTGTTGTTCCAGATTGCCGAACTGGCTGCACCCACCACCTTATGACATGGGGTGCGTTTTCTGTTGGCCGGAAATTCGTAGGAATGTCATATTTTGTATCGCTCGTGTAATCTACCAGCTTTTTGCCTTGTCCTTCAGTCAGATCTTCGATTGTAATGGCATAAAGTTCATTCTCTAATAACCCACCGACGGCAGCCCACTGAAGTGTTATGGATTCATTGTTTCCTGCGAATACAGTCCCATCAGCAGGTAAAAGCAGATTGGTTGGTGGATATGGCGGTGGTAAGGTTGGGGTTGGGGTTGGGCCAGCTGTTGGCAAGCGTTCGCAAAGAGGAATGATGATAATTTGTGGTGAATATATATTGTCCGAAGTAAGGCCATTGTAAGTTTTAAGGGTTTCTACAGAAATCGCATAATTTGCGGCGATACCGCTCAGCGTGTCATTTTCGCCCACCCGATATTCGATTTTTTGGCAAGCAGATTCTGTTGCTTCCCCTACGCTTAATGTGCTTGTTGGCATTGGAGATGAGGTTGGGGTTGGTTGAGGGATTAGAATTGTTTGTCCGACGCTTAAAACTCCGCAGTTTGGGGGAAGATTATTGATGTCAACAATGCTGTTAATCGTCACTCCATAGATTACCGCTATCAAGCTGCATGTATCATTGTCGCGAATCTGATATTCTATAGGAGGGAGAGGTGTATAAGTGGGTTCTGGTGTAAGAGTAACTGTAGGCGTTGGGCTTTGTTCAAATGTTGGTGAGGGGCTTGCGGTTGCTGTAGGTTCTGGGGGGGCAACCTGGCCAGTTCCACGTAATATTAGGAAAATAATTCCGCCACCCACTGCAAGAACGATAAATAATAACCCAAGTGCAAGCGGGAGGCTTAAAGTTATATCTGGCAGCCGCTGTGAACGAACCGTTTTTGATTTCTTGGTGGCAGCAGATATGGTGAAGGTTCTCCCACAGACTAAACAGCGGTTCGCGTTTTCGCTTAAACGTGTCCCACATGTTGGACAGATCTTGGATGGTGTATTATTTTCAGGACTCATATTATGATTATTCTAATCTAATTTATACTGAAAAAGTCGAGGTATTATACCATTGAAGTTAGTTAACAAAGATTCATCGAGAAATAGAGGAATTCTGAGCGATAAAAAATCACTTAGTGTATATATCCATATCCCGTTTTGCAGGAAACGATGTGGGTATTGTGATTTTAATACCTATGCAGGATTGGACCATTTGCTAGAAAAGTATGTGGACTGTGTGTTACAAGAGATTGCGATATTCTCTCCACTGTACAATTCTGATCATGTTGTGAAAACGATCTATTTCGGCGGTGGTACGCCAACCATCATGCCTGTTCGATTTTTTACAAAGATAATAAGCGCAATTTCTAACCATTTTTCCGTGGATGAAATTCTAGAAATATCTTCTGAGGGAAATCCAACAAAACTTAATGTCGATTATCTTTCCGGATTGTATGATGCAGGTATCAATCGTTTGAGTATTGGTGTGCAGACGAGTATAAAAAAGGAACTTGAAATTTTAGGGCGATCTCAAAATCCAGAAGATGTTCCGCGAACCGTAATGAATGCCAGGAAGGCCGGATTTAATAATATAAGTTTAGACTTGATTTATGGCATCCCTACGCAAACATTGAGAACATTTGAGTTATCTGTTGAATTGGTTCTTTCGCTTAAACCTCAGCATCTCTCAATTTATGGGCTGTCATTGGAACCGTCAACTCCGCTGGCTCAAAAGATAAAAAATGGTTATATCCCTGAGGTGGATGAGGATTTAGCGGGGGATATGTATGAATGGGTGATGGATAGAATGCATTTGATGTGCTTTAAACAATATGAAATCTCAAACTGGGCGCTTGAAGACCCCAATATTGATTTACGTAGTTTCCACAATCTTCAATATTGGAAAAACCAAGATTATCTGGGAATTGGGGCTGGTGCGCATAGCTTTATTGAAAACCGCAGGTGGAGTAATACAAAATTAATCCAGGATTATGTTGAGTCAATAGCCAATGAAAAACCATGCTTAGATTTTGGCCATGCGGTGATTGTTGAACATAAACTCTTAAGTAAGATGGACATTATTAAAGAGACTATGATGATGGGATTGAGGTTGACGGAAGAGGGGGTAAATACAGAGGAATTTGAGGAGAGGTTTTCACTAAAAATCGAGGATGTCTATTCTTCCCAAATAAGAAAACTTATGGCTTTGAATCTAATAGAATACAAATGTGTCAATCAGTCCAAAGTTCTCCGATTAACAAAAAGGGGGCGGATGGTAGGTAATCAAGTGTTTTTAGAGTTTATTTAGCAGGAATCTGGTTAAACAACATACACAGATGTGTGGTGATCAGAAACAGACCCATCAGGATAGGGTGTTGTCCAGCGATATACCCATTTGGCATCTTCAGGTTTCATATTTACACATCCGTGGCTCATGGTTACTCCGAAATTGTTGTGCCAATAAGCACCATGAATAGCGACACCAGTTCTGGGTTCAAAATATGAAACCCATGGCACTCCCGGTAATTCATAAGCCTCAGCATCCGACCGCAAAGTTCCATCTCCCATATGAACGGATGGACGCTTGTTTTGGATGATGTGATCACCCTTTGGGGTATCTGTTGGGATGAAGTCAGGGTCAATGCTTTTATTTGGAAGGCCCGTGGAAACCTGAAATTCTTTTATTAATTGGTTCTTCTCATAAATACGAAGTGCTTGAAAATCAATGGAAATCTCAATGTGTTTATCCTGCGGCAAAATTTCAGGGTGGAGGGGTGTGAGCTCTGATTCGTTCACGATCCGCAAATGCTCGGCTGGCACATAATATGAAAGGGTTAAAAGGGCATTATGAATTTCATAAAATAACTGCCCATCCGGTCTTTCGATAATATCGAAAACCCAATGTGTGGAACCATAATACAGCGTATAAAAAGGTTCCCAGCCGTTTCTGTTCTTAATTCGATACGATTGTGAATATGGAACGGTTAATTCCATCAGTAAGCCGCTACTTGGAAATGACCTAACAATTGGGTTCAATTGATTGCGGACTGATTGAACAAATGCACTATGGACATACCCTCCCCATACCCGATACCAGACTGGGTTGTACCCGGGGCCATCATCAGAGATGACCTCATCATAAATATTTAAGATGTCGTTAAAAAATCTTTGAAAGAGAATCTGGCTGTTTTCAGATGGTTCTCGATAGATACTTAAGGATTCCGATGTGACCCGACCTAGGTGGATAATGTTAAATATTTGTGAAGAGGTTTTTTTTGGATATGGAAACGAGAAAGCCGTTAGCCCAAGGCTTATATATTTCAAGAAGTGGCGCCTATCCATTTTTTTATCCATTAGCGGCGATTATACATTAAATAAATCTTAATAAACCATTATCTTTCATTGTCAATTATCAATAAGTTTTCAGGATCTACCCTCAAATAATATGACCGAAATGCAGATGTTTCTTTTAGAGAATTATCAATTTTTTGTTCGATAATTGATAATTCTGTCTTTGGCGGATTGGAGGCGATATTAATGTTTACATACCCTTTTAAATTATAAGATGTGTTGATATTTCCATTTGCGTTGAACCAGGATAACCCTAAAACGATAATTTTTTCGGTGTGACAAAGCTGCGCAGCAAAAGAATCAATGCTGATGCTTGTAATCTTGTTGTTTAGGCAGTATTTAATTAACCCACCTAAATTCGTTAAGAAAGAATTTGTCCCATCAGGGTTTAATCGAAGTCCGAAGAAATACACTTTTTTTGCCTGCGTAGTTTCCAATAGCTTATTTAAAGTTTTATAACTTGGTGGTGCGGTGAGAATGATGAGCTCCTCTTTTTTCTGCAGTTGAGTTCGGTCTTTTGTTTCGATGCTCTGGGGTTTTTTTAATCCCTCAAACCAAATTTGGATATTGTCTGATCTTTTAATGATTTTTTCTAGTGACCTTAATTCATCAGTATCATGCCGATGGTCTTCAAATTCGACTTGAAAGGTCAATGCGTCTAGCTGGGTTGAATTTGGAATAGATTCCCGGTGATTAATATATTCTAGAAAAACTGTGTTTTTTCCTCGATACTCATCTGGCTGAATATGATAAGCGATATCGACGCGGTCAAGAGGAATTGATTGGAATTCCGAATTCCATTTTGTTACTTGTTGTGTGTTTCCATCTCTATCACGGAGTGTGATTTGAATATGTTTTTTAGTGCTGCCAAATGGTTTTATTCTGATGATCTCTAAATTTCTGCTAGCAAACACTGGGGGTGGATTTCCCTGACCAAATGGAGAAAGCTGATCAAGCTCATTGAGTATACTGCTCCCAATATTTGAAAAGGAAAGAAAATGATCGATGTTGATTTTTTTATCACAGGGGATCTTGCTTACCTGGTTTTGGACGCTCTTTTTGAGATTGAAGGAGAAATCGGCGAGCTTTTCTGTTGGAAGTGAGAGGCCAGCCGCCATTGGGTGTCCACCATACCGAATAAGATATTCATCGTTTTCTCGAATTGCTGCGATGATATCGACTCCATTAATAGAACGGGCAGATCCGGAAGCTTTCTTGCCATCAATATTTAATAATATAACAGGTCGTTTATATAATTCAGCCAGATTACCGGCAGCGAGTCCTAAAACACCTCTTTCCCATCCTTTTCTTTGCAAGATGATAGCGAATTCATTTGAAGTTGTTAATGATGGATCCTGTTTAATCATGTCTTGAGCAGATTGAAGGACTGCATTTACTGAAAGTTTACGCATATGATTGAGCTGTTCTAGATCTTTTGCAAAATTCAAGCAATATTCTTCGTCAGTTGAAAGTAAGAATTTCACATTTTCATTCGCATCGCTCAATCGACCAGCTGCATTCAATCGAGGAGCCAAATTGAAACCTATCGTATTTTCTGTGATCAGTGAATTCTTATTTTTAGAGACAGCTAACAGAGATTTTAATGCGGGTCGAAGGTTCTGATTCATCTGCTTGAGACCCATCTGAGCGTAGAATCGGTTCTCCGATTTTAAAACTGCAAGGTCAGCAATGGTTCCTAAAGCTACTAAATCATAGAGGCCCTCAACGTCAAATCCAAATTTCCCAGTACTATTTAATGCTCGAATCACCTGGAATGCAGCACCAACGCCTGCCAGGTAGGATAATGGATGATTGGTAGGCAGTTGGTGCGGGTTGATAATTGCATATGCGCGGGGAAGAGATTCTGGAAGGACGTGATGGTCAGTAATGATAACGTCAACCCCAATTGATTGGGCGTATTCGATCGATGCATGATCGGAAATTCCCGTATCACAAGTGAGAATTAGCGTTGGACCAAGCTTCAGAAATGATTTGAAGGCATCAATTTGAATGCCATGTGATTCTGTTGCTCTAATTGGGATGTGGAAGATGATTTTTGCTCCCATTTGGGTCAATCCTTCTAATAGAATTGATGTTGAGGTTTGTCCATCGACATCAAAATCACCCCAAACGCCTATTGTTTCGCCTTTATTGATTGCACCAATAATTCTCCTAACTGTCAGCTTCATTTCCGGGAAAGAAAATGGTGAAGTTTGCCGATAGGCGCCAGGATCAAGATACGCTTTGCAGGCAGCGGTTGTTCGAAGGCCTTTTTTTGTTAATTCACGGCTTAGGATAAAGCTAGTATCAAAAACTGAAGAGATTGTTCTGTTGATGTTTAGTGGCTTAGGATTGATCCAAATCATTTATTAACCATCAAAATATATCTCTGGTAATTCGTCAAAATCCTGAAATAAATACTGTTCATCTACACTGTGACTCTCAGACGCAATGAAGGTGCTTGCAGAAATACCGCGATTGCATAGCGATCTATATGGACAAAAGCCGCATTTTCTCTCATCTTTAGTCAATATGAATTCCCCAACCTTTTTTCTCTGCATTTCGCCAATTATATTCTTCAAAAATTTGCGGTTTATCTCATGTGCTTCTCGTCCATATTGAAAAACGAAATTTTCTATTGGGGAAGAAGGGTACCAATAGCGCATTGATATCTTTTCTGGGGAACAGTTAGTACCTGGAAGAAATTCGGTGGATATTTCATTCAATATAAAGGGATATAAAATAGATTGAACTTTTAATGCAAGAGTATTTTTCTTGGGAATGTATTTTGATGTTTTCCAATCAACAATATTTAATTCTTCATTCTCATTCAGGTAAATTAGGTCATAGACTGCCATAAATTTATCATTGCCAATTTGAGCAGTTAGAGGAAATTCTGAAAAATATTTTATTATTTTCAAGGTCTTATGAAAGGAAAGGAAATTATCGAACCAATTAATTATTACGTCATCGCAAGCCGTTTTTTTTAATGTTTTTTCGGGAACACCAGAAAAAAACTGATGTATTAGATAATGGAATTTGTTTCCTCTTTGTATATTGGATTCGATCTCAAGTATTGGTTCACTTGTTATTGCAGGCCATGACTGATTGAGAACGTATCGTAATTCATAGCGTCTTTCACAATCGATGAAATCCTGGATCTTCTTTGCGCTGAATGAAAACCTATTGCTGTATATCATGTTTATTATCCCAGTATTCTCTTAATTTTTGCAATGGCAGCGCTTCCACGCAGTTATTTTTTCTGCCGGTGTTCCATGTAAAGATTAATTCCTCTCGCGCGCGAGTTATGCCAACATAAAGAAGGCGCAATCTTTCAGCACAGTAATCAATGCGGGCTTTTTGAGTCGCATTATTTGTCGATTGTTGGTCATTCGTCATTTCCCCGTTTGCTAATGAACTTAATCTTTCCAATGTCTCAGCTTCGAGGTTTCTCTGATCTCTTACAAACCATTTTTCGGAAAAATATGAATCAATTTCTGATACCGAAGGGAAATTGTAGTTGTTTACCGACATGAGGTAAACTCGATCCCATTCTAATCCTTTCGCTTTGTGCATGGTTGAGACCACGATCTTTCCCTTATGAAGGTCGGGGTTAAAACCCATGTCTTCTTCAGAGAATCCATACATTCGATACCGATTTTTTGTAATTGCATCCAATTCCTCACAAAAATCGGGCAGCTGCCATTCGGGGTAATAATCTAATGACTTCTTGAGGACCATTGCAATTTTATGCGATAATGCCAGATCTGAAGGGTTATGAAATATCTCTGATCCAATCGTTATGATCATTTCATCAATGGGCAATAAGATAGAGCGTTGCCAGCCGATGAATCTCATAAAAATTGTGTTAATGATCAATATTTCGAGCTCATTAAAGTTCGACATATTTAATAGATGATTCACTCCATCTGGTTGGGAAAATATTTTTTCCGGGTTTGTTACTTTGTTGAGCTGCTGCCTAATATGGCTTAATCCATCTTTATATTCATCATTGCTATATAAAATTGTGGCAATAGAATTGAAAGCGTTTAGCAGGTTCCTTCGCACATTTGGAGATGCAAAGAATCTGAGAACATCTCTCAAGACACTGGCTGCGTCTCTGGTCGCTTTGCTCGTACTTAGCAATTCCACACAGGGGGTATTTATGCGGGTTAGTTCTTCGACAATCTTAGAACCGCGATAATTTCGCGGGACAAGAATGGCCGCGGTTTTTCCGGGGTTTGCCTGGATCCATTTCTTTGCAGATCGTGCCACTGTTTTAATTTCTTCATGTGGTTTTAATGCTCTATTGAAGAAAAAAATACCATCAGGATTGTCGTCTGGATTTGGCTGCGGATCGCCTTCAGGAGTCGGAATTATTAGTGGTACATCAAGCGCGTGCCGTAATTGTTTAACGGGGTGTTCGTTTTTTGTCCATAATATGAGGAAGTTTGCCAGGTCAATGATGCTTTTCGTAGAACGGCCAGAATGAGGGAGGTTGACGGCGTGAACATCCGCCTTTTTTACAAAATCCCTTAATAAATCTGGATCAGCGGTAGTGAAAGTTTCAAAGATCGCCTGGTTAGGATCCCCAACGCGCACCCAATTATTTTGCCTGCTTGATAATAAGGCAAGCATTTTTTCCTGAATACGGCTGCTGTCCTGGGCTTCGTCTTCTAAAATAATGGGCCAGCGCGATTGTAGGTGGCTAAGGTAATCCGGATTATTGATGAGGATATCAT
This sequence comes from uncultured Pelolinea sp., assembly GCA_964540175.1. Lineage (GTDB taxonomy): Bacteria > Chloroflexota > Anaerolineae > Anaerolineales > Anaerolineaceae > Pelolinea. Next base: position 21,107 of record CAZILY010000008.1, read on the forward strand.
ATGCCAACCGAATAAGATCATTAAAATCAACAGCTCCCCGATCCTGGAGTGATCGTTGATATTCTGAATAGATGTGGTTCCCCATATTCAGCAGATCATAGCTGACTTTTGAATTATTAATTAATTCTCGCAAATAGGTTGGTGTTAATTGGGAGTCTTTTGCTAATCTAATATAACTGCTGGCAATGGTTTGTATCAGTTTTGCCCAATATTTCTTATTGTCAGAAGGAGGAATTTCATCAGGAGAAAAATTGGCCAGAATTTCATTGTTTAAACGCATCCAGTTGGCGGTAATGAACGCTAGAATATCGTTACTCGCTCGTTCATCAGCAATGGAAAATTGGTTGTCCAACCCTGCCAGGTGCGGTTGTTCACGAACAATATCATAAGCCAGCCCATGCAACGTGCGTACTCGGTATCCGATACCAGGAATTAATCCGTATACTTTTAAGAATTCAGAAATTTTTACTGTAAAGTTGTTTACTGCTGAATTCACCAAAGTAACGACCAATATCTCCTGATCATCTTCAAGTAAATTGCCAGCAATTAACTTCGCGGCTAAAAACGAGAGTGTGTGCGTTTTTCCACTTCCGGGAACAGCCGTGATGCCCATTCTCCCGTGTTCATAGTTAGATACTTCCAGTTGCCCTGGACGGGGACTAAACACTGTCTTCTCTCCTGAAATGGAGATTGCGCTTTTTATATAGCTGTATTGCCTGCAGGAGCGGCCCGTGATTATTGGATCCGTATTCATTGATTTGTACACCAGCAGCGACGACCCCTGTTGTACAGCGGTTTAATAGTCCATCTACTAATCGTCCCATTACTTTTTGATTGTTTTCATATTCTTCTTGTTCAGTCCAAGTTGTTCCTCTTACCCAATTTTTACGAAAAACGTATGGATTTGTAAGTGGTTGATATAGCCTTTCCCACCAACCAAGGCTGCCGATATCCAGCCAGAATTGAAAAGCGACAGATTGATTTCTCATCAAGAATGTATAGGCGGGTGCGATTAGAACCGCATTTTCATCGGTCGAAATATGAGTGAATGCGGCTGGAATAAGCCCTTGTTCAACATTCTGGATATATTCTTTTCCAATAAGAGGAAATTCATACTCAAATACTTCTTGCGAAAACAATCGAAAAGACCGTAAAGATTGAATTAATTTTGCAATAATATGTGCCGCGTAAAAATCGTTATGAAATTGATATCCCTCTTGTGAAAGTAGTTGTCCATATAAATTTTGGAAGAAAACATCCAGCGGTTTGGGCTCGCTTCTTAAATATTCTATTAACCAATTTCGAAGAGCTTCGATTTTTTCCCCAAACCGGAAAGTGATCCTCTCTTTTAGTTGAATATTATTGATAGCGTCAAATGATCTAATGGGGCATTCATTTTCGCTCTTTGAAAAAAGGGTTTTTGTGATTAAGTCTGCGCGAATTACATCCAAATCAGGAATGAATTGCATGATTGAGTGGCGGAATTCAAAAAAAGAAATGGGTATCTTCCAACTGGGATGTGAGAGTTTCGCAAATATCAATAAAGCTTTTATCTCAGGCGCGTTGATATACATACGAGAAGGCCGTGAAGTGGTTGTAGTAACGCCTAAGAATTTTAACTTTTCAGTCATGCTGAACTTCAATGAGTCAGACAGATATGGGGATAAAATTGCGATGTCTCCTGGTTGAATTCCTTCATCAAGCAGATTTCGAACTTTTTCACATGTTTCTGAGATCATTTCTGGGTAAAACGTATAAAGCGTTAATTCTGATTTGTGTGGGATTTCATATCTAATGGAATTGTTTTTTTCTTTTTGAATGCAGGCTTTTAAACCAAGGCGGAAGCTTTCTAATTCTTCTGATTTTGTAAATTTGTACTTAAAATGATAGGTTGTTTGACATTCCTCTTTCAGACTGTAGGCACCTTCTGGGTCGGCGCCTAAAAATGACCGATATCCACCGCCTTCATCACAAATCAATAAAGATGATTGGAAAGACTTCGTCCATTCCTTTATTAGATCATGGGCGAATGGGGTGTCTTCTTCGATGTTATCTACAATTAGTGCATTGTATCGAGTATATAGATAATCACGGCAGCTTTTGAGCGGCCAGAGGTAGTTCCGGAAGGAAGAAACGAGAAGAGAAAAATCTATTAGATTATTATTTAGACAATATTCTCGAAATAATATCGCGCATTCCTGTACATGATCAAATGCGATATGCAAAGAGTTGGTATTGTTAGAGGTAGATTTAAGACGTAGGGAAATTTCATCGATCGAAATTCCTGCTAGCGCGGTTTTGTTAAGGTTGTCGAGAATTTGGCTGAATAACCTGTTTCTTTCAATTGTAACGGACTGAAAATACCCTTTTTCAAGTAAAGGGTCAACGATCTTAGATAGACAATATTGGGCAGTTTCCAGTGAGAGGAAATTTGGAGGTTTTTCTGGTGATTTAAAACCCATCTCCTCTGAAATAAGAGGCCAAAATATTTTTATAAGATATTGGGATAATCCGCTAATTGTCGTTATGGTTGGAAAACTGCCAGCATGGGATGTATTTTCAAATACGAATTGCCTATATGGATTTGTAAGACTTTGTTGAGGGCAGATAATGAGTGTTTTGTACCCTGGATAATGATGGAGTAATTTTTCTAATCTACCGAGTGCCGCTGTTGTTTTTCCAGTTCCAGAAGTTCCAAAGAGAAAAATCGAAGTCTCTAAGGGTGCTTTGATTATTGTCTCTTGATCATTGTTGAAAGTAAAATTTTCCATAATGGATATTACTGAATCAAGAAAGTGTTCAGATTGCGAGCCCATTGGGGTGTATTTTTTATTGAAACATTTTTTAGGGGGGTGGTCCGTAACAATAAAGCAAGCAGGAATAATCCTCCAAGGATGGCAGTATCGAT